>JAADEP010000093.1 GCA_013153335.1 Chloroflexota bacterium | reverse complement strand
CTGCCCCCACTCCCCAACCCAGCGCAACCCCAACCCGAACCTGGCCCTCCCCAACCCCAACGCGAACCCCGCTCCCAACCGCGACGCGACCGCTACCATCGCCCACGCCCGTGCCTCCGAGCCCAACGCCCACCGCAAGCCCACCGCCGCCGTCGCCCACACCGGTGCCCCCGACCGCGACCCCATGGCCGCCCACCCCAACGCCCACCGCGGCAACGTGTCCTGCAACCCGCAAGACCGGCGACGAAGCCACCGTGGTCACCCTCATCAACCAAGAGCGACAGGCGCGCGGGCTGCCCCCCGTCAGCGTGCACGCGGCCTTAACCCAAGCCGCCGCGAGCCACAGCACCGACATGGCTTGCAACCACTTCTTCAGCCACACCGGCTCGGATGGTTCCGCACCCTGGGACCGCGCGGTACGTTTCGGCTATAGCGCCAGCGCGATCGGCGAAATCATTTACATGGGCACCGGCTCGTATGGCACACCGAGCGCCGCGGTCCAAGGTTGGCTCAACAGCGAGGGCCATCGGGCCATCATGCTTGACAGCATTTATCAGCACATCGGCGTCGGCGTGGTCTACGATCCCAACACCGGGACCACGTACTTCACCGCGGTCTTTGGCCGCCCCTAACCGAAGGATGCTCATCAAATTCTCATCAAAGATACACGCAAAGCCCGGTAGAATCCTGCCAGGCAGCCGGTTCGGAACAAGACGGGTCAAGATATCCCAGGCCCGGGCGAGCTACCGAGGGAGGACACCATGCGCGTCGCGGTGGTCACCGATAGTACGGCTTATCTTCCAGAAGACTTGCGCCAGCGTTACAACATTCGAGTGGTGCCGTTGCGCCTGCATTGGGGCGACCAAACCTATCGCGACGGTATCGATATCACGCCGGAGACCTTTTACCAACGCCTGCGCCAGGCCCAAGAGATCCCGACCACGTCGCAACCGCCAATGCAAGATTTCTTGGACACGTACCGCGCACTGGCCGAGGAAGGCTATGATGCTATCGTGGCGGTTCTGATCTCATCAGGCATCAGCGGCACCGTGGCCAGCGCTCGCGCGGCCGCGCAAGAGTGCCGCCTACCCGTACAGGTGGTCGACACGCGCAGCACCTCGGTCGCCCAGGGTTGGATCGCGCTGGAAGCAGCCCGGGCCGCGGAGCAAGGCGCGAGCCTCGAAGAAGTGGTTGCCCGAGCCGAAGCTGTCCGGGAGCGAATGGCGATATGGTTCGTGGTCGACACGCTGAAATATCTGCACAAGGGGGGACGGATCGGCGGCGCCTCTCGGCTCTTGGGCACCATGCTGAACATCAAGCCTTTGCTCTACTTCACGCCCCACGGCACCATCGACGCGCTGGAGCGGGTGCGCACCAAGCGCCGCGCGCTCTTGCGCATGGTGGACCTGGCCATTCAGCACGCGGGTGACCGGCCCGTCAATGTGGGCATCACCCACGCGGACGCGGAAGATACGCTGCGCGCGCTGGAACACGAGCTCCAGCGCTGCCTGGATGTGCGTGAATGGCTGCGCGCACCCCTGAGCCCGGTCCTGGGGGCACACGTAGGCCCGGGCACCATCGGCCTGGCGGTATATCCGGTGCTGGAGGCGTAACGCCGGCAGGCCAGGCCAAGCCTGACGCGGAGCGTGCGAACGAAAAACAAAACCCGGCCGGTAGTGTAGAACCGGCCGGGTTCGTTTAAGGCGACGGCGGGATTCGAACCCGCGAATCAGGGCTTTGCAGGCCCCTGCCTTACCACTTGGCTACGTCGCCGAGGTAGTGAAAAGGCCGAGGACAAAACCCTCGGCCCACATTGGAGCGGGCGACCGGACTCGAACCGGCGACCTTCTCCTTGGCAAGGAGGCGTTCTACCAACTGAACTACGCCCGCTCGTGCTGCCTGGCCCCTGGCACCCTAAGGGGCGCCGGAGTGCCGAGGGCCAGAGTCGAACTGGCGACACGCGGATTTTCAGTCCGCTGCTCTACCACCTGAGCTACCTCGGCACTTCTGTCCAGAGGCACCTCGCATTTTAACCCTTTCCCCCGCCCTTGTCAAGCCCCAAAAACGCGAGCCCAGCGGCCGCGCGAGGGTTGGTATAATGAAACCCCAACCTCCAACGCTCGCCGAGGGGCGAGGTTCGCGCCCAAGGAGGAAAGTTATGGAACGATTGGATGGACGCGTCGCGGTCGTGACCGGCGGCTCACGCGGCATCGGGCGCGGTATCGCGCTCGAGCTCGCCCGCCGCGGGGCGAAGGTCGTGGTGAACTATCGCAAAGCCGCGGACGCGGCCCAAGAGGTGGTGCAGGCCATCGAAGCGCAAGGCGGCGAAGCCCGGGCTTTTCAGGCCGACGTCGCCGATTATGACCAGGCGCAGGCCCTGATGCGCTTCGCCAAAGACACCTTTGGCCGTTTGGATATCTTGGTCAACAACGCAGGCATTACGCGCGATAAGCTCTTCATGACCATGAAGCCCGAGGACTGGGAAAGCGTCATCCGGGTGAATCTGTTCGGGACTTTCAACGCGTCCCGAGCCGCGATCCGTTATATGATTCGGCAGCGTTATGGGCGCATCATCGTGATCTCGTCGGTCGCGGGCATCATCGGCAACGCGGGCCAGGTCAATTATTCCGCGTCCAAAGCGGGCCAAATCGGGTTCGCGAAGGCCCTGGCGCGCGAGGTCGCAAGCCGCAACGTGACCGTCAACGTGGTCGCGCCCGGCTATATCGAAACCGACATTTGGGAAGGCGTCCCCGAGGATGTGCGCGAGGCCATCCTCAACCTCATCCCGATGAAGCGCAAGGGCACCCCCGAAGACGTCGCGCCCCTGGTGGCCTTCCTCGCGTCGGATGCGGCTTCGTACATCACCGGCCAAGTCATCGCGGTCGACGGGGGCATGACCTAAAAAGCCGACGTGAGGAGATGGCATGCTACGTATCTTCCGCCGCGCGACGCTCGAACCGCTCGAAATTCCGCCCGACGTGCCCGCGGTCGAAATGCGGGATGTGTACGTCACGCTGGGCTCGCAGCCGGTCTTGCAAGGGGTGAGCCTGACCATCCCCCAAGGCAGCTTTTGGGCCCTGCTCGGCCCCAACGGCGCGGGCAAGACCACCTTGCTGCGGGTCATCGTTGGGCTCATCAAACCCGACCGCGGGGTCGTACGCGTGTTTGGGCGTCCACCCCAGGCCCTGGGCCCGTGGCGCCGCGCGCTCGGCTATGTGCCCCAGCACCAACGGGTTGACCTCCAATTCCCCATTCGCGTGAAAGACGTGGTCATGATGGGGCGGTATGGGGTCTTGGGCCTCTTTCGCTGGCCCGGACCCGAGGATTGGCGCGCGGTGGACGAAGCGCTGGAACGCGTAGGCATCCCCCACCTGCGGGACCGGCCTTTGCGCGCGCTTTCGGGCGGCGAGCGGCAACGGGTGTTCCTGGCCCGCGCGCTGGTCACGCAGCCCAAGTTGCTGCTTCTCGACGAGCCCACCGCGGGCGTGGACGTGGCCGCCACCCAATCTTTGTACGAGCTGCTCCGAGATCTACACAAGTCGGGGATGACCGTGGTCTTGGTCTCGCACGACGTCGGGGTCGTAACCCAATTTGTGGACAGCGTCGCGTGCCTGAACCGCCGATTGGTCGCGCACGGGCGGCCGGAAGTCGTGTTGACGGCCGATACGTTGAGCGATATGTACGGCTGCGAAGCGGTCTTCTTCCACCACGCAGCTACGCCGCACCTGGTGGTCCGACGCCATCCCTCGGAGGAATAAG
>JAADEP010000110.1 GCA_013153335.1 Chloroflexota bacterium | reverse complement strand
GCGGGCCTCGAAGAAGTCTTCCGCGCCGGCTCCGTGCGCATCTACGCCCTGCCCCGGGACCGCATCATCCACCCTGGCCCTCGCCTCGCCACCCCTTAAGCCCCAGGCCGACGCGGGGAGATTAGCCGTGGCGGGTGTGCTGGGTGCACGCAAAGGTTGTAGAAAATATCAAGCGGCGCGGGGGAGGCAAAGGGCTATCGCCGTTGCGTTAGCGCGGTGGTGAATTTGTAGCAGGCGGGTTTCGCCGCCCGCGAACCATAGGCGCGCTCGCGTGCCGCGGCTAGGATAAAATTGCGCGCGAGCTGGCTGGCCCAGCGTAGGGCGTGCGGTGATGAATTTTGCGCGAACGCGGGAATTTGTAGCGGGCGGGTTCAGCCGCCCGCGGCATGGGGCGGGTTTCGCCGCCCGCGGGTCAAGCGCGGGTTCCGCTGCCTGCTACTACCCGCGCCCCACGGCCATGGGCGCGCTCGCGTGCCGCGGGCGCCGCGGGCTGGAAGCCCGCGGCTAGTTGACATAAAACTGCGTGCGAATTAGCTGGCCCGGCGCGTGGGTGTGCAGCGGTGAATTTCTAGCGGGCGGGTTTAGCCGCCCGCGGCATGGGGCGGGTTCCGCCGCCTGCGGCCTTCGGAACCGGCTGGCTGCGAGACTTTTCGGGTAAAATAAAAACAAATGATACAGGACGGTCTGCTTCGTGCGGTTGCCGAACGGATGTTGCAATGACCAATGCCTATCACTCCCCTTTCTTTTATGGCGGCATGATCCAAGACCCACGGTATTTTGTGGGGCGCCGGGTCGAGCTGGACACTATCTTGACCGCGCTCGCGACCCTGCCGAACCAGGCCCAACACGTCAACGTCGTGGGCCCGCGGCGCATTGGCAAATCGTCGCTGCTCTGGCGGGTCAAGCAGCTGGCGCCGAGCCGGATGACGGTGCGGGTTTTCGTGGTCTACCTCGACGGCCAAGATCTGGTCACCCCCGCGGCCTTCTACCGCGCCCTGGCCGAGGCCCTCGCTGCGCCGCGCCCAGAAAAGGAGCGCCTCGTTCGCGCGCTACAGGCCTACCGCGAGGATGGCCGACCGGTCGTGCTGCTGCTCGACGAATTGGACGCTCTGCTGGAGCACGGCTTTCCGCAAGCATTTTTCGAAGGATTGCGCTCGTGGATGAACCGCAGCTTGCTGGCCGTGGTCGCGGCTTCGCGGAAGCCCGTTGCTCGACTGAAGTTTGAGCACGGGTTGACCTCGCCCTTTTTCAACATCTTTGGCGAACGGATCGACCTGGGCCCGCTGCCCGAGCCCGACGCGGATGCGTTGGTCGCGCGCGGCCGCGCGTGCGACCCGCCCTTCACCGACGCGGAGATGCGCTGGGTCAAGGACTGGGCGCGCGAAAAGCATGGCTACCATCCGGCCAAACTGCAGTTCGCGGGCTACCATTTGTGCCGCGAAAAAGCCCGGGTGCGCGGCCCGGTGGCTTTGGCCGCGCTCGAGCGCAAAGTCGACGCCCTGTGGCGCGACGCGACCCGGCCCACCCTGCCCTGGCCGCGGCGCCTGATTCGCGCGGGCGACCGCCTGTTCGAAACCCTGGGCCGCCTGGTGCACGAAACCCTGCTGCGCAAAGATACGGGCACCACCTCACGGAGCACCCTGCGCCTGACGGGCGGGGCCGTGGTGTTCCTCGGGGTCGCGGCGGTGGTAGTGATCTTGGGCGCGCTGCTGAACTGGCCCCCAGCCGGGCTTCTCCTTCGGCTGTTGGCGCGCTTCGGTTTTTGATAACACGCCCCCAGAGCGGAGAGAACCATGCCCAACCCTGATGCAGCCGCGCCTGCGCGCAATCCTTTTTCCCCTGACGTCACCCAGCCCTTGCGCTTCCCGCGCGACCTGCTGCGCGTGCTGTATTGGGCGTATTTCCGCCCCTTTACGCTAGCGCGTTATCTCGAACAGCGTGGTGTGAGCCTAGTAAGCTCGCTTTGGACGCTCTGGCGGCATCGCCGTGAGTATCCCGAGTTGCGTGATCTGGTCTACTTGACCCTGTTCCACATGTTGGTCACACCGTGGTCGGTTCTGCTCTTGGCAGGAGTGCTCGCGTGGCTCGGATCCCCAGTGAGTTGGGCGGTCGCGTTGATAGGCGGGGTGGGGAGCGTGTTTATAGGTATGTTAGGAGGGGCGTTGGGAGGAATGTTGGTAGGCATGCTGTGGGGTGTGTTAGTAGGTGTGTTAGTGAGTGTGCTGTGGGGTGTGTTGATGAGTGTGTTGATAGGCGTGTTGGCGGGCGCGCTGGGGGACGTGTTGGTGAGTATGTTGGGGAGCGTGTTGGTGGGTTTGTGGTGGGGTGTGTTGGTGAGTATGTTAGTGGGTGTGCCGTGGGGAGTGTTGGTAGGAGTGTTGGTGGGTGTGTTGATGGATGTGTTGGAGAGCGTGTTATGGGGCATGGCGGCAATTTTGGGAGGGATCGTAGGTGCCTTGCGGTTGCACGATTGGGTGCTTCTCCTCCTGCCCTTGCAGGCATGGTTTTGGGCGCAGGTCGACCGCCAGGGACGTCGGCTTGCGTGGTCTCCGCCGTTTTGGCACGAGGTGATCGTGCTACCCTTGCCTGGGGTCGAAGCTCATGTGTATCGCGCGGCCCGCCACGACCGGGCGCTGGGCCGGCACGCGATCGCGTATTTGGCCGCGTACCGCTACCCTTGGGCGCGTAAGGTCGCGCGCCGGATTGCCCTCCGTTTGTTCCTCGACGATATGGCCCAGGCGCGGACCCTCGACGCGTTAGCCGCGCTGGCCCAAACTGTGGAACCCCGGCTCGCGACCGGGGACGAGCGCGAAGCCCTTGGCGAGCTCTTCGAGCGGGTTGCCTTTCTCGCGAGCAAGGTGCGGGCCGGGCTCGAAAGCGATGCGCTCATCAACCGGATCGCCCGCTGGGACGAGGCCCTCCAGGCCGCGCGCACATGGCACGACGCGCTTATGTTACACGGTCACCCTTTGGCCACAGCACTCATCCCCATTCTGGAAAACTGGATCGCCCTGCTCGAAGCCGCGTTGGAACAGGCCCGCAAGCAAGACTTCATCTTCAACCCTTATGTCCCCGCGACACCGCTCGCCACCGGGAGCGCGACCTTCAAAGGCCGCCGGGATGTGATGCAGCGCCTTGAGGCCGAGTTCGCCGCGTTCCAAACCCAACGGCCCGCGTTGTTGCTCTTTGGCGGCCGGCGCATGGGCAAAACGTCTTTGCTCAAGCAGCTGCCTGTGCGCCTGGGCGCGGAGGTGGTCCCCTTGGTGCTCGACTTGCAAGGCCTGGGCACGGTCGAGTCCTCGGCCGCGTTTTGGGGACGGCTTGTCGCCGAGGCCCGTAAAGTCGCACGCGAAGCGCGCGGCATGTCCTTCCCTGCGGTGGACGAAGCGGCGTTGGCCCGCGACCCATTCGACACCTTCTTGCGCTGGCTCGATGCGGTTGAGCGCGCGGCGCCCCAACACTATTTCCTCCTGGCGCTGGATGAGTACGAATCCCTCGAAACGGCCATCCGTGAGGGGCGTCTGGACCTGCGGGTGTTGGACGTGTTCCGCCACATCTTGCAACACCGCTCGCGTTGGCTGGTGCTCTTCAGCGGGGTTTATACCTTTGAGGATTTGCCCGTGCATTGGAGCGATAAGTTCATCAATGTGCGACGTCTCTTGGTCGGGCCCTTGGAGGAGGACGCCGCGCGGGAGCTGATCGTGCGGCCTGTGCCCGACTTCGAACAGCAGGTGCATTACCCGCCCGAGGCGGTCGAGCAGCTGCTGT
>JAADEP010000144.1 GCA_013153335.1 Chloroflexota bacterium | reverse complement strand
ATGAAACTCGTCGAATGCGTGCCCAATTTCTCTGAAGGACAGCGCCTGGACGTGGTCGCGGCCATCGCCGCGGCCATGGCGCGGGTTCCGGCCGCGCGGGTGCTGGACATTCACACCGATGCGGACCACAATCGCTCGGTCATCACCTGCGCCGGCGAGCCGCGCGCGGCCCTTGAGGCCGCGTACCAGGGCATCGCCGAGGCCGCGCGGCGCATTGACCTGACACAACACCAGGGCCAGCACCCCTTCATCGGCGCGGCCGACGTCGTCCCGTTTGTGCCTTTGGAAGACATGACCATGGACGAGGCCGTCGCTCTGGCCCGGGAATTGGGCCAGCGTGTGGGCAACGAGCTTGGGCTTCCTGTATATCTCTATGCCGAAGCCGCCCTTCGGCCCGAACGCCGCGCGCTCGAAAACATCCGCCGCGGGGGATATGCGGCCCTGCGCGCGGGGATTGGCCGCGACCCCCGTTGGGAGCCCGACTTCGGGCCGGCCCGGGTAGGTCCGGCCGGCGCGGTGGTCATCGGCGCGCGCGATTTCCTCATCGCGTTCAACGTATACCTGACGACCGACGACGTGACCATCGCGAAGCGCATCGCGCGCGCGGTGCGTCACTCCTCCGGCGGGCTGCGCTACGTCAAGGCCTTGGGGATGAAGGTGCGGGGACTCGCGCAGGTGAGCATGAATTTGACCAACTTCCGGCGCACGCCCATCGCCCGCGTCGTGGAATTGATCCGCCGCGAAGCCCAGCGCTACGGGGTCACGATCCATCACAGCGAGCTGGTCGGCCTCGCGCCGATGGATGCGTTCCTCGACGCGGCCCGCTGGTACCTGCAGTTGGACGACTTCCGGGGCGCCGAGCAAGTGCTCGAACCTCGGCTCACCGAAGCCTTTTGGCGTCCCGCGCGCGATATGTGGCACTGGACCCAAGACCCCTCGCACCCGTATCCCTCGGGCGTGGCCGTGGCCGCGCATAGCGGGGCCATGGCCCTGGCGTTGTTGGCCAAGCTCCTCGCGCGGCGCGGCATGCGCGAAGCCGCCCGTCAAGCGCGCGAGTGGAGCGCCCGCTGCCAGGCCGAAGCCGAGGCCGACGCGTGGGCCGTGTGGGCCGCGCTCCAAGCCTCCGAGGCAGGCCCAGGCTCGCCTAGCTTGCCGACGTTGGCCGCGAGCGGTTGGGCCGTTCTCGAGACCTGCCGCAAGGCTCGCGCGTGGGTCGAAAGCCTCACCCCGCCGCAAACGCCCGGGCCCCAGGCCGATTGGCGCACCGCGCAGCAGCTGCTCGCCTGGGCCGAGCACGCGCTCGCGGACCTGGTTGCGACCGAAAACCCGACTTCATCCTGAAGCCATGCCCAACGGGCCGCCCCGGGAAGTGTGCGACGCGCCCCAAGGCTGGACCAATATGAACCATGCGCCCCAGGACGGGCGCCAGAGCGCGCTTCGGGCCAACCGGGCGTTTGCGGGGGCGTCGCGGCTCTCCGTGCGCGTTGATCCTGGCGCCGCGAGGCTTCTGGTCCGCCGCGGCACCCGCGCGGGTTGCGACAACTCAGGACGCTTTACGCGCCCCGCCAACCATGATACACTCGACCGCGGCCAGAAGGCCGTCCATCCTTGAACGCTTTGAGGTGAACGATGCGCAGTGTGGAATGGGACGAACGCGACGCGTGTCTCCGTCTAATCGACCAACGCTTGCTCCCGGCGGAGTTCCGCCGCGTGTGCCTGCACACGTACCAAGAGGTCGCGCAGGCCATCCGGGATATGGTTGTGCGCGGCGCCCCGGCCATTGGCGCGGCCGCGGCCTTTGGTATGGCGTTGGCCGCGCTGCACGCGCCGGCTACCACGGTGGCCGCTCTGCTCGAACACTTAGAGCACGAAGCCGCGCCGACCTTGAAGGCCGCGCGGCCAACCGCGGTCAACTTGGCTTGGGCGGTCGATCGCGTCTTGGCCCGGGCACGGGCGGCCGCGCCCCAAGGCCTGGACGCGGTGCGGGAAGCCGTGCTCGACGAAGCCCAACGCATCGCGGACGAAGATGTAGAGATGAACAAGCGCATGGCCCGTTTCGGCGCGACCCTCATTGAGGACGGCGACACCATCATCCATCACTGCAACACCGGCGCGCTCGCCACGGTCGACTGGGGCACGGCCCTGGGGGTGATCCGTATGGCCCATGAACAGGGCAAACGCATCCACGTGTTGGTGGACGAAACCCGGCCCCGGTTGCAAGGCGCTCGGCTCACAGCCTGGGAGCTGGAACAATACGGCATCCCGTACGACATCATCACCGACAACGCGGCCGGCTACTTCTTGAGCCGGGGCGAAGTGCAAAAGGTCTTTGTCGGCGCTGATCGGGTCGCGGCCAACGGCGATGTCGCGAACAAAATCGGCACCTATATGCTGGCCTTGGCCGCATACGACAACGGCGTGCCCTTCTACCCCGTTGTGCCGACCTCGACCTTCGACCTCAGCCTGGCGACCGGTCGCGAAATCCCCATCGAGGAACGGGACCCCAGCGAGGTTCTGGATATCCAATACCGCGGGCGTCCTGCAATGCCGGCCGGTGCAAGCGCGCGCAATCCCGCGTTCGATGTCACGCCGCATCGGCTCATCACCGCGATCGTGACCGACCGCGGGATTCTGTACCCACCTCTGGACGAAGCCATCCGCCGCGTGATCGGCGCGGCGACATCCTCCAACTGAGGGTAGAGCCATGACCATGGTGGTTATCAGCGGGTCGGTTGCGTTCGACTTCTTGATGCGCTTCCCGGGCAACTTCCACGATTATTTGCCGCGCAACCACGACGATCCCTTCGCGCTCTCATTCCTGGTGGATGGCATGGTGCGCCGCCGCGGGGGCACCGCGGCCAACATCGCGTATACCCTGGGCCTGCTGGGCGAGCACCCCTACATCTTGGCCACCGTCGGCGAGGACTTCCACGACTACCGCACGTGGCTCGAGCAACACGGCGTGCGCACGCCCTACATCAAGGTCATCGCGAACGAGCACACGGCGGCCTTTTTCGGGGTCACGGACCTGATGCAATCCCAACTGGGCATGTTTTACCCAGGCGCCATGGCCCACGCTCGGGAGCTCTCTCTGTTCGACCTGCCCCAACGGCCCGACGTCCTGGTCGTTTCGCCCGAAGATCCCGAAACCATGCGCAAGCGCGTTCGTGAAGCCAAAGCCCTGGGCGTGCCTTTCTGCTACGACCCCGGGCAACAAACCGTCCGCCTCACAGGCGACGACTTGCGCGAGGGTATTGAAGGTGCGCGGGCCATTTGCGTCAACGAATTCGAGTATCGCATCATTGCCCAAAAGACGGGCTGGGACGTCGAGGTGATGCGGCAGAAAGCTCAGATTGTGATCATCACCAAAGGGGAGCTCGGGTCGACCATCTACACCCGAGACGCGCAGTACGAGATCCCGATTGTGCCTTTGCGCCACGTGGCCGACCCTACAGGGGCAGGCGACGCGTACCGCGCGGGCTTCATCAAGGGAATGCTCCTGGGCGTGGACCTGCCCACGGCAGGGCGAATGGGCGCGCTGGCGGCGGCGTACTGTGTCGAGGCCCAGGGTCCGCAATCGCACCACTTCGATTGGCACGAATTCGAGCGTCGGTATCGAGAGGTCTTTGGGCAACCCATTTTGCCAGCGAAAGCGGCTTAAAGCCGGGAGTTTCCGGGTAAAATAGAGGAAGAGCGCTTGGTGTCGAGGGTGAAAGGATGACCTTGAGCTCGAAACTCTTGCGCAAAATCACCAGCCTTCCCCCGGACTTGCGGGAGACGTTCTTCCTTTTGCTCGAGGAACTTGAA
>JAADEP010000100.1 GCA_013153335.1 Chloroflexota bacterium | reverse complement strand
AGCACCGCGAGCCATTGCGATCCATCGGGCGCGACGTCCACATCGCGCAAGGTACCCAAGAAGCCCGCGTCCATCCGCCGAATGATGTCAAAGTGATGGGCTTCGGTATACACGCGCACCTCGCCCGACAAAGACGCGAGGAGCCACCCGCGGCCCGGGAGCCAATCCACATAGAACAAGGGATAATCGCGCTCGGTTAGGGTCCACACCACGTTGCCTGTGCGCGTATCGACCACGTTGAAGGTATTTACGTCCACGCTGGACGCGACCGCGGGCACGATAACGAACGCGACTTGATGCCGCGGGCCCCAAGTGAAATGGTCCACGCTCACGTCGGGGTAGCTATAGGGCAGCCGCAGGAAGCGGCCCTCGGTCTGGCCGTCTTCCCAAAAGATCAGGTTGTAGCGCTTACCGTAGCGCTCCCAGCCCACGCCAGCCAAGCCGTAGTCCGTCACGTCCAAATTGGTCACGATGCAGCATCCCTGCTTGGCCTGGGCCACAGTGTAACGTTCCGCGACCGCCATACCAGGCCAGGCGTACGCGGTCAAAAAAGGCTGATCGCCCTGTCGCACCACCACGCGCTGGCGCCGCGCGTCAAAGGCTGCGACCCGAGCGCCCGGTTCGTTATGGTACAGCTGACGCTCCCACACCACCTGACCGTTCGAACGGTCCCACAGCACCAACGCCTCTTGGTACGCGTTGACACCCGTGAGCCCAAGGATGCGGTTCCCCGGCAACCAGAACGCGTCCTCGATCCACGCCAGACGGGTTTGGCTTGGGATCCGGCCTTCCCACATGGGCAAGCTGGCCTCGATGGGATAGAGGTGCAACCACGGGTCCGAGTCCTCAGGTCGCCAACCCAGATCCGACGCAGGCGGCTGGGAGACCAAAAGGACCAAAGAGCCGTCGGGCGAAAGGTAGCCGTTGGTGAAGACCCGGCCTTGGGGCGGCTGCCAGCGCTGGACCTTGCGCCACTTGGGTTTGGGGGTGGGCGTGGGGGTCGGCGTCGCGGTCGCTGTGGGCGAAGGGGTGATGGTTGGCGTAGCCGTGACCGTCGGCGTGGGCGACGGCGCGAACCAAGGCAAGGCGCGGCCTTGGCACGCGGCCGCGCTCAGGGCCAAGACGAATGCGACGAGCGCAAGTCCAAAACGGTGCATAACGCGCGCCTCCTGCGAGGGTTCGAACGAGCAGCGGACAAGCCACCCCCATTGTCCGCGAGGCACGTCAGGCCAACGTCAGCGCGCGCCTGAGGTTTCGTTCGCTGGCCGGGCAGTTTCGAGCCGCTCCGGCCAAACGGCCAAACCCCAAGCCTGGGGGCGTCCGGTGGACCCAAAGGACCGTCCCGATCCAAACCTAGGGCATTGGCCCTTGATCCTAAGGGAAGGCGGCGCTCCTGGTGCGAAACCCACCAGACCGAAAACGTCAAGCCGACGCGAAAGCACACGACGGGGCAGGCAAACCCATCCGCTAAGATTTAGGCTGGCACGAGGGCCCAGCGAACCAGAGACAGGGGCGCGCCTCATCCAACAACCTCGCCCTTGCAAGCGCTGCGTCTATGCGAGTGCAGACAAAAATGTTGTGGAAGAGTGCAGGCAAATCTTGTCGAAGCCCATGCCGCGGGCGGCGGAATCCGCGCGCCTGGTTCGCGGGCGGCTAAACCCGCCCGCTATCCTCGCCGTCCGGCCATGCGTTCCCGCGCGTTGGGCCGAATAATTCGCGCGCAATCGCACTTCAGCCGCGGGCTTCTGCGGCGGCGCGGGCGGCGAAACCTGCGCTTGGCCCGCGGGCTGCTGAACCCGCCCGCTATCCTCGCCGCGCGTTGGGCTGAATAATTCGCGCGCAATTTTATACCAACTAGCTACGGGCTTCCAGCCCACGGCTGCGCTTCGCCTCCCCCGCGCCGCTTGACATCTCTACAACATCTGCGTGCACCCGGGCTTTCGCCAAGCTTGACAAGAATGAAAGAGCTCGTATAATAGGGGGCGCAAGCCGAAGTGGCGGAATTGGCAGACGCGGGGGACTCAAAATCCCCTGGGGTTCACCCCCCGTGTGGGTTCGACTCCCACCTTCGGCACACGCCGGGGCAGGATGTCCCGGCGTTTTCTTTTTGGCAGCGAAATCAGAAAAGCGCAAGCTCGGCGGGAACGAAGGGGGAATGCCATGTCTCGTTTGTCGCGGCGAGATTTTCTGAAACTTGCCCTGGCTATGGTCGGGGCGGCCGGAGGCCTCCCGTACTATATGCGCCATGTCGAGCCGTTCTGGCCGGAGGTGCGACGTTTTCGTCTGCCCTTGCGCGGTTTGCCCGAAGCCTTTCGCGGCTTTCGCTTGGTGCACGTTTCGGATTGGCACATCGATGACGAATGGCGGTCTCCAGCACCCGCCGAACGCTGGATCGACCTGATTTTGGCTCAGAAGCCCCACGCGGTTGCGGTCACAGGAGATTGGATCACCAACGAGCCTGATTTCGCGATGTTCCGCCGCCTGGGGCCGGCCCTGCGCCGGATGGCGGAGCAGGTCTCCGATGGAGTGTTCTTCGTGTTGGGGAACCACGACCATTGGGCGAACCCGGTTTTTGTGCGGGAATCGCTCACTCACCTGGGCCTGATTGACCTCAAGAACACCGCGGTTGTGCTTCAAGTCCAACGAGCGCGCTTAGCCCTTGCAGGCGTCGACGACCCATGGTCCAAGCGCGCGGATTGGCAGGCCGCCCACCAGGCAGTCCCTGAAGGGGTGCCCGCGATTTTGCTTGCCCACGAACCGGACTTCGCGGACGAAACGCGGCGTTGGCCCCGGTTTGTTCTGCAGCTCTCAGGGCATTCCCATGGGGGCCAGGTCTGCCTTCCTGGGCAAGGGCCATTGATTTTGCCCAAGCACGCGCACAAATACCCCATGGGTCTCTACGATTTGGGGTCCTTAAAGCTCTATACCAACCGCGGCCTTGGCGTGGTTCCCCCGAAAATCCGCTTGTTCTGCCGCCCGGAAATTACGGTGCTAACTTTGGAGCCTGAGTAAAGCCATCCCCAAAGAAAAAGAGACGCTTCGGACGAAGCGCCTCTTGGGTCGGTCAAACAGCTACATGGAAGCTTCCACCTTCTTCTTTTTCTTTCTAGGCCGGGATTTCCCATACGTACCACGCCAAATTTTGCCGCGTCGGGTGCGCCGATCGCCTTTCCCCATGGTGCAACCTCCTTAAAGGCTAAAGTGCGGCTCCATTATACTCCAAGGTTAGGCGTCCTGACATACGTGTGCACCTGGCGGGGGCGCTCCGTTCTGAACCCGCTCGGGCAACGGATGGCCCCGGCCTACACCCCGATACACGAACCCCATCTCCCACATCGTCTCAGGGTCATAGATATTCCGTCCGTCAAACAGGACTGGCGTACGCATCAGGTCACGAATC
Organism: Chloroflexota bacterium; assembly: GCA_013153335.1. Taxonomy (GTDB): domain Bacteria; phylum Chloroflexota; class Anaerolineae; order Anaerolineales; family DRMV01; genus JAADEN01. Next base: position 421 of record JAADEP010000100.1, on the reverse strand, counting down.
CGCTTCAGATCCAATTGCTTGAACTCGTTCCAATCCGTGACCACAATGAGCGCGTGGGCCCCCTCGGCCAGGGTATAAGGGTCGGGCATCATCTCGACATCGGGGAGAATGCGTCGCGCGTTCTCCATGGCAATGGGGTCATAGGCCCGCACCAGAGCCCCCTCAGCCAGAAGGCCGCGAGCAATATCAATGGAGGGGGCCTCGCGCATGTCGTCCGTATTGGGTTTGAACGCCAATCCCAAAAGCCCTACGATCTTCCCGCGCAGGTCACCGCCCAACAATTCGCGTACCCGCTCCACCGCCATTCGTCGGCGGTCCATGTTAATCTCGAGGACCGCGTGCAATAGCTGCGGATGCCGCCCCATTTCTTCCGCCATCCGGGCCAAGGCCTGCACATCCTTGGGGAAGCACGAACCACCGA
>JAADEP010000050.1 GCA_013153335.1 Chloroflexota bacterium | reverse complement strand
CACATTGCCCAAGTTCGCATAATGCGGCTGAGAATCCACGTTCCAGACTCGGTAGACCACCCAGTGCGCATCCTGCTCCGCCTGGCTGCGTTCCACCTCCGTGAGCCGAAACCCATTGTCGTTCTCGGGGGAGCGCACGGTTGCCTTTACTTCAATATGGAGCTCCCGGCCATCAGGCTCAAAGGAAAGGATATCGTAGGAAGCATTTCCTTCTGACGACACAACGCGCACGCGCTCGGCCAGATCCGCCCGCCCCGCCTTTCGGAGCTTATCAACCTCTTGCTCATACACGAATTGCTCGCCTTTCACGCCAATACGCTCTCGTTCGATGGCACGCTGCTTGCGCGCCTCAAGCTCTTTTTTCCAATCGAGCCACCTCGAAGGGAGTTCGACCTGCGGAGCTGGAGCGCCCCGCTTCAGCAGGTAACCAACAACCCACATGTAGGATTGAAGCTCAATGACATTGGGCGTGCCATGGAAGGGAAAAAGCAATTCCTCGATCGCCTCCGCCAAATCGAGCAAGAGCGCATAACGTTCCCAGGTGACATAACCGGAGATCTTCCGTCCAATACCATAGTGCTCGAGCAACGCATCAAAATATGAGGGTCGGATCGGGAAGTAGCGGGTAGGGTCGGCCAAAAAGGCCAAATAGCTCAGGAAAGCCCAATTGGCCCCTAAATGCTTTTCGCGCAAAAACGAGGCCAAAGCGTCAAAACGTGGCCCAAATTCTTCGCGCTCCATGCCCCCGCCCAGGAAGAAGTTATATAACTGTCCCTCCAGCGCTGGGACATCGGCCTTTTTGACGTTGTACAAGGCACGGGCCGAAGAATTTCGTTCCCCATAGCGATATTCCAGCAAGTTCCCACTTCGGCGGCAGGCCTTCTTGGTCGCCTGCAGAATGTGCCCGGGCTTTGCCCGCCAGACCGGCCACTTTGCCAGGTTGAGGGCCTTGGTGGCGTTGGCGTGAATGGCAAACTTATAAAGGACCTCGTCCGCGAGGAAGACCGGATGGTTAAAACGAAACTCGCCCGAAGCGCGCTTCTCTTGCAGGCGCTTCTTGAAATGCGCTAAGAACATTTGGTGAGCCTGCCAGAAACGTTCGTGATCAACTTCGACAGCCATGGAATCCTCCGAAATAAGCTTTCTTTTGTCGAGACCGGAAAAGCACGCTGCTTTATAGAAACAGAAAGGCCCGTTGGCGTCCATCCTAAAGGGGTTAGCAAGATTCTACAACATCAACAGACGAAACGCAAACCTCGGGAGGAAGGGGTACGGGCAAATCTTGTCGAAGCCCATGCCGCGGGCGGCGGAACCTGCGCTTGACCCGCGAGCGGCCAAACCCACCCGCTAGAAATTCCCCACCGCACGCCGCGCGTGGGGCCGAATGGTTCGTGCGCCATGCCCGTGCCGCGGGCGGCTGAACCCGCCCGCTATCCTCGCCGCCGCATGCCCCGCACGTTGGGCCGAACCATCCGCGCGCAATGTTATGCTAGCCGCGGGCTTCCAACCCGCGGCGCCTGCGGCACGCGAGCGCGCCATGGCCACTGGATTCGCGGTCGGCTGAACCCGCCCGCTACCACCGCACGCCCGCGCTGGGCCGGATAATTTACGCGCAATGTTATCCTAGCCGCGGGCTTCCGGCCTGCGGCGCCTGCGGCGACGCGAGCGCACCCATGACCGCGGGCCGCGCTGGGGGCGAAGCTTGGCCAGCGCTATTAGGAGCCCCCGCGGCGCCCAACCCCTTCCCCCTGATCCCGAAGGACAATTAAAGATTGCGAAAATCGCCCTGAACCGCACCGGTCCATCGGTATAATACGGGCAGGCTTGCGCCTTGATGCCCCAAGGGAGGTCCTTTATGCCTACCAAACGTCCCCTTGCCCTGCGCCTTCTCTGGGTTCTCTCGCTCATTCTCATCCTGGCCGCTTTGGCCATGATGTGGTTCTACGCCCCCATGGAGCGCACCATGGGCGTCGTACAGAAGATCTTCTACTTTCACGTCGCGGCGAACTGGCTCGGGATGTTGAGTTTCGCCGTGGCCGCGGTGATGGCCATCCTGCACCTCGCGACCCGAAACCCGCGCTGGATCCACCTGGAGGTCGCCGCGGTTGAGATCGGGTGGGCGTTTTCGCTCATCGGCGTGATCTCAGGTTCGATCTGGGCCCGACCCATCTGGAACACCTGGTGGACGGCCGACCCGCGGCTGAACACCGTGGCCATCATGGTGCTGCTGTATACCGCGTACCTGGTCCTGCGCCAGGTCATGGAAGAACCGGAAAAGCGCGATCGCTTCAGCTCGGTGTACGCCATCATCGCGTTTGTAACCGTGCCCCTGGCCTTTCTTTCCGCCCGTCTGTACCGCACCATCCACCCCACGGTGATCGGCTCGAGCAGCTCGGTCGCGAGCGGCGGGTTCGCCATGGCCCCGGCGATGCGAACCACCATGTTCTTCGCGCTCTTCGCCTTCACCGTGCTCTACGTCACGCTCTTGTGGGAGCGCTACCGCCTGGAGGTCGCGTATCAAGAGCTGGCCAAGGCCAAATCCGAACTGTAACCCAGGAGGTCTCGCATGGAGCCGATACCCGACACCTCGTTCTACTTCTACTTGGGCTACGCGGTGATCCTCGGCGGGATGGCGCTCTACGTCCTGAGCTTGTTTTACCGTTGGAAGAAACTACGCCAGGCCTGGGAGGAGCTCGATGAGCTGTCCCGGCTTGAGGAGTATTAAGGAGCACCCATGAACAAGACCATGTTGGGGCTGTGGTTAGAGGACGGCCAGGTACGGCTGCGGGACGATCTCCCCATCCCCGAACCCGGGCCGGGTGAGGCTTTGTTGCGCGTGCGCTTGGCTGGGGTCTGCGCGACCGACCTGGAGATGATCCGGGGCTATTATCCGTTCACCGGCATCATGGGCCACGAATTCGTCGGCGAAGTCGTCCGAGCTCCCGACGCGCCGGAATGGGAGGGGCGCCGGGTGGTCGGTGAGATCAACATCTCGTGTGGCACGTGCCGCTATTGTCGAAGGGGCCTGCACAAGCACTGCGAAAACCGTACGGTGTTGGGCATTTGGAAGCGCAACGGCGTGTTCGCGGAATATGTCACGCTGCCCATCGCCAACCTGCACGCGGTGCCCGAATCTGTGCCCGACGAGGCCGCGGTCTTCACCGAGCCCCTGGCCGCGGCCATGGAATATCTTGAGCGAGTCCACATACGCCCGTCGGATCGGGTGCTGGTGGTCGGAGCCGGGCGGCTGGGCCAACTCGTCGCGTGGGTTTTGTCCTTCACCGGCGCCGACCTCCAGGCCGTGGCCCGCCACCCCCGCCAGCGAGAGCTGCTCGCCGCGTACCACATCCCCACGCTGAGCGAAGACGAGGTCGAGCCCGGCGCGTACGACGTGGTGGTGGAAGCCACCGGAAATCCAAGCGGCCTGGCCCTGGCCCGCCGCGCCGTACGCCCCCAAGGCACTATCGTGCTCAAGAGCACGTATGCCGGCGAGGTCACCTTCAACTTCTCGCCCGTGGTTGTGGACGAAATCACCCTCGTCGGTTCCCGGTGTGGCCCCTTCCCGGCCGCGTTGCGCCATCTCGAGGCCGCGCGCATCCAACCCCAACGCCTCATCGACGCCCGCTATCCGCTGCGCGCGGGCCTGGACGCGTTGCGCCACGCGGCCCAACCGGGTGTGTTCAAAGTGCTCATCGACCCGACCGCGTAAGCCCAGGAGCCGCGCATGCCCCGGATCGTACGGGTCTACATTCGGGCCTCGTTGGTTTGGTTGCTTTTGGGGATGGCCGCGTTCGCGGGACACAGCGCGGGCTGGCTGCCCGCGGCCTGGTTCCCCGTGTACCTCCACATGCTGACCTACGGCTGGCTCACCCAGCTGGTCTTTGGCATGGGCATGTGGATGTTCCCGCTGCTGCGCCGCGATCACCCCCGCGGGGACGACCGTTGGAACTGGGCCGCGTGGGTCACGCTCAACGTGGGATTGGCCCTGCGGGTGGTCTTCGAGCCCTGGGGACAGGCCCCAGGCCGGCGGGCTGCGTTGGTCACGTCCGCGCTGCTCCTGTGGCTCGCGGCTGTATTTTTCACCCGAAACGCGTGGCCTCGGCTGCGGCTCAAACCCCGGCCAGCTCGGCCCCGGGCCGCGCGGGCCTCGACCTCGCCAAAGGAGCGCGGCTAATGCCCCGGCTCACGGTGTGGATGGTGCGCCTTTCCCTGGTGTATCTCATCCTCGGCGCGACCTGGGGAAGCCTGATCCTGGCCGCGAAAGCGTTACCCTGGGGTTGGGCGTGGCAGCTCTATCCCGCGCACTGGCTCATGATGCTCTTCGGCTGGATGATCCCTTTCGCGCTCGCGATCGCGTTTTGGGCCTTCCCCCGATTTAGCTTTCGCTCGCGCCCACGCGGAAACGAGACCTTGGCTTGGGTGACCGCGTGGGCGTACCACGCGGGGCTTGCGGTGTTGTGGGTGCCGGGTTTGTTCGGGGTCGCGCTGCCCAAAGCGATCCGCGGGCTGGCCGCGGGGGTCATGGCCCTGGCTGTGCTTCTGTTCGTGGCGGATCAGGTCAAACGGGTCAAACCGCCCGGCGCCCGATAAAGACGGCGCGGGCGCTGCGCGGCCTTCCCTGAGGAGTAACGATGCCGACGAAGAAAACCCCGTTTTGGCGAATCGCGCTAGCCCTCATCGGCGTGGTGACCGCGAGCCTGCTGACCTGGCGCGGACTGACCCAACCGACCACCACGGTCACACCGCCGCCGATTTTGATGGGCGCGGTCACGCCCGTCCCCGCGTCGGGCCCGGTGGCCATTTATGAGACCGAGACATGGACCCTCTACCTGACCCAGCCCGACCACCCGGCCGCGCGCCGCTTGCGCGGCGGCCCGGACGCGTATTTGGCACGCGCCATTGACCAAGCGCAACACGAGGTCAACGTCGCGACGTATCATTTGGATTTGTGGAGCCTTCGCGACGCGCTGTTGCGCGCGCACGAGCGCGGGGTGCGCGTGCAAATCGTGGCCGAGCGTGACCACGTCACGCCTGAGCTTAAAGACCTGCGCGCGGCCGGCATCCCCGTCCGCCTTGATGGGGATAAAGGTCTCATGCACCACAAATTCGTGGTCATCGACGGTTACGACGTGTGGACGGGCTCCATGAACTTCACGGTCGCGGGTACGTATCACAACGAAAACAACCTCATCCGCATCCAATCCGAGCGTCTGGCCAAGAATTACAACCGCGAATTCATGGAGATGTTCCGCGAAGGACGCTTTGGGGCTGCCTCCCGAGCCGACACGCCCTACCCACGCCTGCAGATCAATGGGATCTTGATCGAGAACCTGTTTTCGCCCGACGACGACGTTGCGCTGCGGCTGCTAGGCCTACTCCGGCAAGCCCAGTCCCGGGTGCTGGTGCTCGCCTTCACCTGGACCTCGGACACCCTCACCCAAGGCCTGCGCGAAGCGCACCAGCGCGGGGTTCAGGTGGAGATGGGCGTGGACGAAAACGCGTTGGAAGCGCGCGGCAACGACCTCAGGGCCTTAGCCCGGGCCGGTGCGTGGATTTGGATTGACGAAAGCCCGGGGTTACTCCATCACAAAGTCATGGTGATCGACCGCCGCATCGTGGTGCTGGGCTCCTACAACTTCACCAAAAACGCGGAAACGCGCAACGATGAAAACGTCCTCATCGTGCACGATCCGCGTCTCGCCCAAGTCTTCGAAACCTGGTGGCAAACCCACCAACCCCGCTTCCGCCTGCTCGAAGCCAAATAACCCGGCCTGGGCGCGGAAGAGCTCTCACCCGGCGCGTTCGGGCTTGCAGCCGCGCTTAGCCTTCCTCCTTCCACTCGCCCTGGATGCGGAGTTGGGGGCCGTCGGGGGTGTCTTCGTAGATGTAATACAGGTAGCGCATGGGGACTTTTTCTTTGAGCATGGCTTGCGCCGGGCAATAACGCACTGCGGAAAGTTCGATGGAACGTCGCACGGCTTTCTCTTGGACGTCTTTGCCCACGACGTGATATTCGACGGTGATGTGGGTGAAAACTTTCGGGTGCTGCTCGGCCCGCTCGGCGTGACCTTTGACCTCAAAATCGGTCACAACCTGGCGCTTCTTGCGCAGGATGGAAATGACGTCCATCGCGGTGCAGCCCAAAATGCCGAGCAAGATGAATTCCATTGGCCGCGGACCACGATTTTCGCCGCCGACTTTATCGGCCGCGTCCATAAGAAGGTGATGCCCGCTCCCCGAGGTCGCGTCAAACGCCATCTTGCGCAAGAGCTGTACTCTGGCTTCCATGGATGCCTCCTGTGGCTTGGATATACCCCTTCCCGCCGGAATCGGACTCAACTCCCGGCACGGTCTTTGGCGGCGAAAGGCGACGTTCGGGCCGGATAAAGGCAAGCCGCCGCGCGCTATTGCGACAACATCGGCGTGACGTATTGTTCCAGCAGGTCGAGGTTCGTGCGCCCGTACCAGATGAGCCGAATGCGCCAATCCTGGTCGATCACAAAGGTGCTGGGCAACCCTTGGGTGCGGAAGGCGCCCGTGCTCACCCCTTTCGGGTCCAGCCAAATGGGGAAGCTCAACCGATACGCTTCCACAAAAGGCCGGACTTGAGCCTCGTCCTCACCAATGTTGATGCCGATCAACAGCAGGCCTTCGTCCTTGTGCTTTTGATAATAAGCATTGAGGTCGGGCATTTCGGCCTTGCACGGTGGGCACCACGTAGCCCAAAGGTTGATGATCAGCACCTTCGCTTTTCCCTTGAGATCCGCGAGGCGCGCGGGCTCGCCATCCAACGTGGTCAGCTCGGGCAAATCGGGCACCGGCAGGTTGACCCTGGCGGGCTGATTGATGGGCGGTTTGCCCGACGACGTGGTCTCGGTCACAGGCTGCGACGTCGCGCGGCGAGCGTAAATGCCAATGGCCACGCCGACCAAAATCACGCCCAGACCAGCCAACAAGCCGGGCCATACGTTGCGCTTCCGGCGACGGGAACGACGGGCCATAGGTCCTCCTCTGGTTCGATGAAGATCCGCAGTCTCCAGAGCCTACCCAGAAGCCCTCGGCCTGGGTGGGGCGCGTTTTAACAACATCGCGGCTCCGAAGAGCCGCGATGCTGAAAGCTTAGTGGTGGTGATGGTGGTCGTGCTCGATGCCGTGCAGATGCATCAGCGCGTGCTCGATTTCGTGCACCAAGTGGCCCTCGGGCACCGCGCCGATGACCGTGCCCAGGCCATCGTTGATCACCGTGTGCGGCACACCGGTCACGCCATATTCCGCAGCCCACTCGGGGAACTCGATGGCCTCGACCATCTCCGAGGTCACCCGCGGGCTGGCAATGGCCATGCGGTGGGTCAGCATGACCATGTTCGGGCAGTAAGGGCACGAAGGCGTGACAAACACCCGCAGGTTGATGTCATCCTTCAGGTTCTTGAGGAAGTCGATGGTGGCCTGGCTCAAGCCCGATTCCCGCTTCGAAACCTGAGTGATGGTGTGCAATAGCGAGCTGAACTCATACTCGGCGGGAATCCCGAAGAAGCGGATGCCGTAGTCGTGGATTTTGTCGCCATCCAAGGCCGCGATGATGGTCGCGGGCACGCGCGTAATCTTATAACGTTCCGCCATTTCCTTGTCTTTATCGATGTCATACACGGCCAAATGGATGCGGTCATCCAACTCCTCGACCTCACGCAATAATTGCTCTGTAACATCGCAATACATGCAGTTGCCGCTGCTGGTCGTGAAGTACAAAATTTGCACCGGCTCCTTCATCTCGGATTCGAAAATCGAGCGCACTTGTTGCGCGACATCAGGGCTAAGAAGACGTTGCTCCGTCATGGATTTCCTCCCGTTTCCTTCGTAAAAGTTTGTTGCTCGCATGAGCAGATAAAGCCGCCGTCTGAGGCACTCTCAGACGGCGGGCGGGGCAGTCCCAAATCAAAAGCGGGCGAACATCAACGAAAAACGCTCGACGCTACTCCTTCTTGGTCGAAAAGCCAAAGATCGAGTACAGCGGACAGAAGCCAATCAAGCCCGTAATCAAGAAAATCAAGCCGAAAATCAGCGCGAGCAATCCCACCGTCCCGGTGACCGCGCCCGTGAACTTGAGCGCCAACAACACGATGCCCAAAATCACGCGTAAAACCCGGTCCCACGTGGCCTCATTCGGTCGCATGGCTTACCTCCTCGGGCGTTTTTCCATGGCTTTTAGATGCACCGCTCCGACGGCGGTGACATACGTCATGCTCCTCTATCATAGCATAAGAATCGCTTTCGGGGGAGGGGGAATTTGCAGCTTCGGCCACTACATACAGCGGACGGCCCTTCACCTCGTCGTAAATTCGGCCTACATATTCGCCCAAAATACCCAAAGATATCAGCTGCACCCCACCCAAAAAAAGCACCGCAATCAAGGTGGTCGCCTGGCCATAAAAAGCCTGGCTGCCCGTGAGGCGCGCCACCGCGACCAGCGGAATAGCCAAAATGCTCAACCCCGCGCTCACAAAGCCCAAATAAGTCGCCAGCTGCAAGGGGAAATACGAAAAGCTGGTGATCGCATCCAGCGCGAATTTGAGCATCTTGCGCAGCGGGTATTTGGTCTCGCCCGCGTAACGCGGGGCCCGGCGATACGGCACGCCAATTTGGCGGAACCCCACCCACGCGGCCATCCCGCGGATGAAGCGGTGGCGCTCGCGCATGCGGCGCAACACGGCCAACACTTTGCGGTCGATCAGCCGAAAGTCGCCTGTATCAAGGGGGATGGGCACGTCGGTAATGCGGTAAATCAGCCGATAAAACAGCGCGGCCGTGGCCTTTTTGAACCACGATTCGCCTTCGCGCTGGACCCGCACCGCGTAGACCACATCGTAGCCCTCGCGCCAGCGCGCGATGAGATCAGGGATAACCTCGGGCGGGTCCTGCAGGTCCGCATCCATAATGATGACCGCGCACCCGCGCGCGTAATCCATGCCCGCGGTGACCGCGATCTGGTGGCCGAAATTGCGGGCGAAGATCACGGGCCGAACGTGCTCAGGGTCTTGGCGATGCAGCTCCCGGATGAGGTCGGTCGATCCATCGGTCGAGCCATCATCCACCAAGACCAGCTCCCAGGGCTCGCCCAAAGATTCCATGACCGCGCGCACGCGGCGGTAGAGCTCAGGCAGGCTCTCCCGTTCGTTATAGACTGGAACCACGATCGAAAACGTGGGCCGGCTCATGGGCCAAACTCCTCAGGGCCGTTGGAGCACGGCCAAAACGTGCTCCTCGAGGTCGTCGATCATATCAGGGAAGATGCCCAAGGGGCCCAAAGGCTCTAAGCCGCCGATGCCCTCCTCACGCAAGACCATGCGGCCAGTCGTGGGGTCAAGTTCATAGCCATACGGGCCTTGCGGCACGTAACGGCTGATCTGAAGCTCGCCCCGGTCCATGGCCTCCCATAGGGTTTGGAAGGGCGCTTTGCCCGGGACCCACTTCTCGGCCAGGACCACGCCGTGCCCAGGCAGCACTGTGAACACAATGCGCCGCGGGTCCTCAGGGTTGCGCAGGCTCTCGGCCCGGCCAAAGGCCGCGCGCACGGCCAGAGCTTGCGCCGCGGTCGAACACGATACCGGGAAGAAGTAATACGCGGGGTCCAGCGGCGCGAATTCGACCACCTCAGGGTCATAGGAAGCCACCCCGCGGTGGCTGTGCAACTTCGACCGCGCGACCGGCACCTCATAGCCTTGCCACGGGATGCGCGGCAAAGGCCGGTCCATGTCGTACAACTCCACCGCCTCCGACGACGGGGGGTCGTTGCGCTTGCCTTCCACGTGCCGCACCTGCGCGCCCAAATAATCGGGCCGAACGCCCACAATAACCGCGAGCTCGTCTTCGGTGAGCTTGCCCTTATCCACCGGCCGCGCGCTCCCGGTAATGGTGCTGATCAGCGCGCCGAGTTTGGGGTCCCAGGTGGCGAAACAACCTTCGCTATATTGGCTCGCGATGACCTGATCGAGCATGGGGACGTGGGCCAGGTCTTGCACCCGGACCATGCGGGTGAAGAAATCGCGCTGGCCGAACGCGGAGCCCGCGCGGATCATGGCTTCGGGCGTGTCCAGCTCGCGCCATACCGCAGCGGGGATAGGCTCCCCAACGACTTCGTGCTGGGTAATCTCATACGTACTCGCCTCGGTAGTGATCCGCAGGGCCAAATTCTTATAGAAAAAGTCCCGGTCCTGGGCCGGGATGCGGGGGTAGCCCCCCACGAGGTTGAACAAAAAAGCCTCATGGGGCTCTTCCTCACCCACAATGAGGATCTGGCGGATGGCCTTCGCCTGGCTTTGCAAGAGCCGCTGCAAGGCCAGAATCGGCCCACCCCGCCGGCCTTGCTCATACAGCGTGAGATACGCATTGGGCGCGAGCCCGGGGAAGCGGAAGGCCTCGGGGTCGGGCGCGTCTTTGGCAATGCCCCGGGCCAGGTGATGCAGGTCCGCGCGGATGCGCTGCGGCGATACGGCCAACATGGTCCAAATAAACGGCTGCCGCGGCAACCGAAAGTGGCGTCGGGCGATGAACATGGGGGCCTGGCGCCAGTTGACGTTTTCACCGTAAGGCGCGGACGCGATCAAAACGTCCGTCTCGGGCCCGGGACGCTCGACCACCCGGTGCCCCAGCGCCTCAAAGGCCCGGGCCAGCCCATCCATAGCTTGGTGCAGAAGCGGGTCGTCGTGTCGCGGCCAAAACGCGACCTCCAACCGCTTCAGCCAAGGATGTACCGCGGTGGACCAAGGGAAAGGCGATTGGGGCAACATACGCGCGCTCCTTGCTCAAAATCCTTGCGGGCCTTCGATGGCGGCGTAAGGCGCCCATCGAACTCGCGCAACCACCCGGTCGTCCCCTAGCGGTGGGTTCCGTTTTCGGCCTCAGGGGGATGCGTCGGCCCCGAAGCCGGATGGGGTTCGCCACTCAAGCCCAGCTTCTTGACCAAATAATCGGCCAAGCGCGGGGCGAGTAGGTCCAAGTATAACAAATACCCGGTCCACGGCACAATGACCTCGGCCTTGCGCTTGCGGATGGCCTTGAGGACCGCGCGCGCGACCTTCTCGGGCGGCAATTTGGGCGAAATCCAGGGCACCTTGAGGTTCGCGATCATGGGCGTATCCACTCGTCCAGGATACACCACGGTGACATCAATGCCTTCGTCGCGCAACTCCTGGCGCATCACCCCGCCAATGCCGCTGAGGGCATACTTGGCCGCGACATAAGGGCCATCCAGCGGCAGGCCCTTCTTCGCGTCGAGAGAGGACATCAGCACAATATGGCCCTCGCGTTGGCGACGGAGCACGGGCAGCGCGGCCAGCACAAGGTGCAGCGCGCCGTAAAAATTGACCGCGCACGAACGCTGGAAATCCTCGACCGTCCACGCGGTCACAGGCTTGCGGACGTACTGCCCCGCGTTCGCGACCACAATATCGAGGCGGCCCCACCTATCCACCGTGCGATCGACCGCGGCCTGCACCGCCTCCTCTTGGGTGACATCCGTGGGGATGGGCAAAACCTCCACGCCTTGGGCCGCGAGTTCCTGGGCCAGCGCGCGCAGAGGTCCCTCCCGGCGGGCCAAGAGCGCGACACGCACGCGCTCGCGGGCAAACGCCCGGGCCAGCGCGGCGCCAATCCCGCTCGAACCGCCGGAAATAATGGCTACACGTCCTTCCAAATCCCGCATCTCCATCCTCCGTTTGCGCCCGGCGCCCTGCCCCACGTTCGGGGTCGAACGTCCATGCCAGGTCTCCTGGCAGGAGGCACGTCGCTTGGGCGAACGTCGCCGTGCAGTTCGTCTCGCTGTCTGGCTACACGCAATAGCAGCGGCGTTCGGCTACGGCTATACGCTGCCTTCAGCCGGGCGTAAGCCCCGGGCCCGCAAAAAGGCCTCAATGCGCGCAACCACGGCCTCAGGGCTCAGGCCGTCCGTCCGAATGTACAGATCCGCATGTGCCCGCGCGTGGGCCAAACGGCGCTGCTGGGCTTCGTAATCGGCCCGGTCCCAACGCAACCCTTTGCGCCGCCGTGTCTCTTCCCACGTAGCATCCAAAAACACCAAAACCCGCGGATCAGTCAGACGGCGCCACATGTCGGGCACGAAGGAGTGCTCCTGGGCAATCGCGCGCGCCCGCCAGCCCCGGGCTTGCAGCATCCGCGCGATGGTACTCTTGCCCGCGGCGCAAGGCCCCACCAGCGCGACATCGGGCCGGGGCCGACGTCGCGCCCGCGCGCCTCGCGATGTCATCGGCTCACCTCCCGCCAGGGCTCGCTCGGCCATCGCATCAAACCATGGGCAGCCGGATGTCCATCTCGCGGATGGGCGCCTGGGAACTCGGATGTCGCGCGATGTACAGCACGACCAGGCTCACATCGTCGCTCGGACGGCCTTCATCCAGGCGCAGGGCTTCGGTGATCAGGGCTTGCGCGACGCCATAGGGCGTGAGGCCCTCCTGCACGGCCTGGAAGAAAAACGCACCGACGTCCCAGGTGCGGCCAAGGCGCTGACCCGCGTGGGCCAGGCCATCGGTGAACATCAAGGCCCAAAGGCCGGGCTCGAGGTCAACCTCGGTCACCACAGGCCGGGTATAGCGCCGCACCCCGACCGGCCGCGCGTCCTCGTCCAGAACCACCAGTTCCCCCCGGCGCACCAAATACACGGGCAGAGGATTGTTGCGCGTCACCACCAGGGTCTGGCTCACCATATCAACGGACAAAATGTTGAGCGTGGCCTGAACGCGTCCCCGTCGTTCCGCGTATAAGTAATCTGCGGCCGCGCGCGCCGCAGCGCCGTCGCGCACGCCCTCGGCCAAGAGCGCGACGGTTTTGCGCACGACCATGGTTGAGATGTGCTTCGCGCTCCGGCCCGAACGTTGGCCATCCGCCAAAACCACCGAGAGCCCGCCCAAAGGCCGCTCGATCACCTCGAGGGTATCGCCGCTCTCGCTGGTCGCGTATTTACGCGTCTTGCGCACCGCGATTTCGGCCCGAAGGCCTGCCCGATACAAGTCCATCGCACCGCTCCATCCTCAAAGCCGCGCGGCGTTGCCGCTCCTGGGTTACCTTCCGCCTGGTCGAGCCCGCAAGGCCGATGCGGCCGCCACCGCGCGCTGGAGTTCGGCATCTGTGAGCGTTCGCGAATCGGGGTAACGCAAATAGGCCAGAAACTCGACATTGCCCTTGGGGCCCAGCACCGGCGAAGGCAGAAGCCCGTGCACGCCAAAGCCCTGCTGATGGGCAACGTCCAACACCTCCCGCAGCACCCGAGCCCATACCTGGGGATCGCGGATCACGCCTTTGCCGCGCGCGGCTTCCCGGCGCCCGGCTTCGAATTGGGGCTTGATCAGCACCACCGCGTGCCCCCCTTCAGGTCCGAACCAACGCGTGAACCCGGGGAGCAGCTTGGTTAAGGAAATAAACGAAACGTCCGCGGTGAGCAACGAGATGGGTTCGGGAAGGCGCTCCAGATGACGCGCGTTGACGCCCTCCATCACCACGACCCGCGGGTCTTGGCGCAACTTCCAGTGGAGCTGGCCGTGCCCCACGTCGATGGCATAGACCCGGGCCGCGCCGTGTTGCAACAGGCAGTCGGTGAATCCCCCGGTCGAAGCCCCGACATCGGCCGCGACCGCGCCTTGCACCGGTACGGGGAAGGCCTCCAGCGCGGCCGCGAGCTTCTCGCCCCCGCGCGAGACAAAGCGCGGGCCTTGCTGGACCCGCAGCGAGGTCTCAACCGGCAACAACGTGCCCGGCTTTTCGACGCGCTGATCGCCGGCCCAGACCTGGCCAGCCAAAATCAACCGCCGGGCTTGCGAGCGGTTTTCGGCCAGGCCCTGCTGGACCAACAGCACATCGGCCCGGGCTTTGGACTTGGCCATCGGTACCCTCACGCACAGCCTTTGACCGCGCGCTTGGCCTCAGGGGTCTTGACGTGCTCGGCCTCGACGGTGATCGCGATCCCGCCTCGGACGTTGAACGCACCGGTCACCTTGATGTAATGCGGGTCTAAAGCCGCGCGCAGGTCTTCGAGCATCTGGTTGACCACGTGTTCGTGAAAGACCCGCTCGTTCCGGAAGGACCAGATGTAGAGCTTGAAGGACTTGGATTCCAAAATGCGCTGGTCCGGCACGTATTCCACGGTAATGGTGGCGAAGTCAGGCTGCCCCGTAGCAGGGCAAAGCGCGGTGAATTCGTCGGTCACCATGGTGACCAAATAGTACCGCTCCGGCGCGCGGTTGGGGAAGGTCTCAAGGCGTTTGCTGGGTTGCGCCGGCCGGCCCAAGAGGGTCAAGTCCTTGAGGTCCTCGGGTTGGGTCATGTAGGTCATGGTTCGGTATCCTCCTCAGCGAGTTGTACCGGCGTGGACGAAGCGGCCGCGCCCTCCGCTCGGTCGGCGACCGAGGCCGCGGGTTCCGTCGCTTCGGGCTTCGGGAGCGTTACGTAGACCTGAGCGGGGTCGATGCCTGCCCGGCGCAGGGTTCGGCAGAACGCGCACAACCCCGGCGCGGTGGTGGGCTGCCCGCACACTTCGCAGCGATGCAACGCGGGCGGCTCAGGTTGGCGGAACCAGCCCTCCTCTTTGGCTTTGAGGAAGTTGACGTAAAACTGCAGCTTCGCGCCCGGGCGTTCTTCTTCCAGCCGATTGAGCAGTTCTTTGTGCACCATGGACGTCGCGCCTTCGGCATAAGGGCACTCGTCATAAATGTAAGGAATGCCCCGCAGAAGCGCGTAGGCCGCGGTCTCACGCTCATAGAAACGCACCAGCGGCTTGACCTTGCGGGCCAACCCCGGGGCTTCAGGCAGGACCGGTCCCTGGCGCACCAAATAGCCCATCTGCCACTGCAGCACGTTCCCGAACAAGACCGCGGCTTCGTCATCCAGGTTATGCCCTGTGGCCAAAACGTTGTAGCCCAAATCGTGCGCAATGCGGTTCATCTCGTGCCGCTTGACCAAGCCGCACACCGCGCACGGCTTGCCCTTCCCTCGCCGTGAGCGCCGCGCCAGCTCGGGGATGCTCACACCGTACGTCTCGGGGATATCGACCACCAGGAGCCGAAGCCCTCGTTCCTGGGCGAATTGCTCGCTCAAGGCCCGCGATTGGTCCGAATATTGGATGCCGCCGTCGATGCCCAGACCGATGTAGAGCCCGTCCGCCTGGTACCCCAAACGCCAGAGCACATCCCACAACGTCAGGGAATCTTTGCCGCCCGAAACCGCGACCAGCACGCGGTCCTTGGGCGTGAACATGCGATAGCGCTTGATGGTACGCGCGGTTTGCTCAACGAACCATTCCAAAAAATGCTCTTTGCACAAAGCCAAACGGTGTTGGCGCATATAGATCACAGCTGGCGCGCCGCACTTGCGACATTTTCGCATGCGAAACTCCTCCTCGGGCGGATGTTAGGCGTCGCCACCCGAGATAACCGCGATCAGGCGGATGGTCTCGCCCGGCCGCAGGCGTTCATCGTCGGGGATGAGCTCGCCATCCCGCACGGGCAGCACGGCTTCAGGCGAAAGCCCGGCCCGGCGAATAGCCTCACGAATCGGGATGTTCGCGGGCACGGTATACCGTTTTCCACGCAGTTCCAGCGTCGCGGTCGGTTGTTCTTGAGCCATGCCGCACCTCCTGTACGGAACATCATTCTACCGAACGACCGGGGACGCGTCAATCGCGGGGTTAGGGGGCCAGATATGGTAAAATATAGCCAGCTTACCCAACTTCACCCGAGGCCAAAAAGGAGCGAACCATGAGCCACTATGTGTTTGAACACCTCCTCCAGGAAGAACATCGGATGATCCGCGACGCGGCCCGGGAGTTCGCGGAACAGGAGATCGCGCCGGTCGCGGCGAAATACGACGCGGAAGAGACCTTCCCTCTGGAAACGGTGCGCAAAATGGGCGAAATGGGCTTTATGGGCATCGAGGTGCCGGAAGAATACGGCGGGGCAGGCCTGGATACGCTCGCCTATGTACTCGCGCTGGAAGAAATCTCCAAGGTCGACGCGGCCCACGGCACCATCATGTCGGTCAACAATTCCCTGTTCAACCATGCCATTATGACCTTTGGGACGGAGGAACAAAAGCGCAAGTATGTGACCGCGGTCGCCTCGGGCCAGGCCATCGGTGCGTACGCGCTTACCGAACCGTCATCGGGCTCCGACGCAGCGAACATGCGCACGCGTGCGGTGCGCGAAGGGGACGTCTACGTCATCAACGGCCGCAAGTCGTGGATCACCAGCGGCCCGGTTGCGGATTACGTCATTGTGTTCGCGATGACCGATCCGGAGAAACGGCATCGCGGCATCACGGCCTTCATCGTCGAGGCCGACTGGCCCGGATTTATCCGGGGCAAGCAAGAGGAGAAGATGGGCATCCGCGCGTCCGCGACCAGCGAGCTCAGCTTTGAGAACCTGCGGGTGCCGGTTGAGAACCGCTTGGGCGAAGAAGGCCAGGGCTTCAAAATCGCGATGGCCGTGCTCGACGCGGGCCGCATCGGTATCGCGGCGCAAGCCCTGGGCATTGCCGAGGGCGCGTATGCGTACAGCCGGCGCTACGTCACCGAGCGCGTGGCCTTTGGCAAGCCCATCGGCGAATTCCAAGGCACAGGCTTCAAGATCGCGGACATGAAGACGCGCATCGAAGCCGCGCGCGGCCTGGTCTACAACGCGGCCTTGGCCAAAGAGCGCGCCCGCCAAACAGGGGAGCGCTACACCCTGGCCGCGAGCATGGCCAAACTGTTTGCCTCTGAGACCGCGGTCTTCTGCACCTGGGCCGCGGTGCAGATCCACGGAGGCATGGGCTACTCGCGTGAGCTCCCCATTGAGCGCTTCTACCGAGACGCCAAAATCACCGAGATCTACGAAGGCACCAGCGAAATCCAACGCCTGGTCATCACCCGGCTCGAAACCGGCCTGCGCCTGCTATGA
>JAADEP010000022.1 GCA_013153335.1 Chloroflexota bacterium | reverse complement strand
CGGCCATCGCGTCCTTATCGGCCTGGCCGAACGCGGCGAAACGCAACATGCGCTGCCATTCGTCCCGCGGGTCGGGGGCGAGGTCGTGAAGAAGCATCTGCTCGTCAACGACCTGTTCAGGCAACGTCGCGGCACCGGCGAATAGCATCTCGAGTTGGTTCATGCCCATGCTCCTGTGAGGAAGGATGGGGCCGGGGCTTGGCCCAAACGTTGGGGTGACATCCGGCCTTTATCCTTTGGATGCGGAAACCAGCGAACGGAGCACATAGTTTTTGGGAGCAAAACAGTTATGAAGCTTATCTCAAAACTTTTTCGCTATTCATGCGGGATTGCAACCAAGCAGCGCACTTTGAGCATACCACAAAACCGACGTTCCGGCAAGCGATGGATTTGATGATCGTGCTAAAGAATGCGGGCGGATGGATGCTTCTGGATGGAAGATATACCCCAACGTCGTGATGAGCCTTCCATTTAGCTCGTCGATTGGGAGAATGAGCCAAGTCCTTATGGTGAGCTTGACAGGTATATCTATATTTGCTAAACTGACAGAAACGCCGGGTAATGTTGGCTTGATTTGAGAATTTCGTACCAATAGGTGGTTTGTATTTTGGTCAAATCGGAGTTTGTGCTGTAAAAGTGTGATGGTGTATTGCTTCGGTGGTGAGGGTGCAAGCATGAATCGCAAGCTTTGGATTCTCCTTTTCGGAGCCTTGATGCTTTGGTGGGCAATGGTGTTGAGTTGTTGCGGGTATATCTTCAGGCTTCGCGTTCGTCGCCCCACCCCCAATCCGGCCCTGACCGGTTTACCTTATCGTGATCTGGTATACCAAGTAAGCCTAGAAGAAGGTTCTATGCCCGGCACAGAGAGTACTCGCACGAACGCTATAGGGATGGTCAACATAGACGGTTCGGGGAAAATCACGGTCGCCGTGCAGGAGGACAAGACCTATCTCCATGCTCCGCGAATGGACCCCGATTTGGACATGGTGCTTTATCTGACTTCCGAACGCCCTGACAGCAGCATACAAGGCTGGCTGAAGGCTTACCAAGGCGGCCTGCTTCAGGGATGTTCGGCCTATCTCGCGCAACGTCCTTCGCGGGTGGGGCGTGGGGCTCGGTATGTGGGCGTACATTATTGGCGAGATGAGGGTGGCATCGTGCTTTTCGATTTCACGTTGATCCCTTGTCAACGGCGGGAGCTCTTCACCCCCGAGGAGATGGATCGCCTGAGCGTGCGCCAGGCAACGGGCTTTCATACCGCGGAGAAGATCCTTTTGGTGGGCGATCGCTCTTATATTTATGACCTGGCCACGGGGGACCTGCAGACGGTTAGCCTGCCTGGGGTCGAAGTGTGTCGTCTCTCGCCCTCGGATCGGTTGGTGGCTTGCTTTGCCCAAGCGGATTCGTATCGAGGTGTGTGGCTGCGGGTTTTTCGCTTGGCGGATGGGGTTTTAGAGCACGAGCGTTACCTTGCGGCGCAATATGATCCTGGTTTTGGTTGGGATGTCTCGTGGTCGCCCTCGGGGGACGCGCTGGTGTATCATCGTTGCGTGCGACCCGACACCCAAGGTCCATACTACTCCTGTGAGTTTCAAGGAGCAGAAAACCTGGGCATTTATGTATGGGATTTGGAGACGGATGAGGAGCGGTTGGTCACCACGGGGGGTATTATGCCCTATTGGATTGACTGGGGAAGCACCTCCACGGAAAGGCCAACACCCTGAAGCATATCCTACCCGAAACCCCACGATGACTCGAGGGAACAACTTCGTTTGCGAAGTTCAAGGGCGGCGTGCTTTGCCGCTGGGCTGTCTTGTACATTTGATGCCTTCTAACCCTGTTCGCGACTCCACGCGGCGGTTGTATCGCAATAGCACCACTTACAGCTTTACAAGGAGCTCGCCCTCCTCGGCCAGACTCCCTTTGCGCATTGGGACGGGCCTCCATTTGTTGGCTGGTGCGTTGGCCTCGCGGTTACGCCGCGGCATCGCCGCGCCTGCCGGGCGGTGATGCGCGACATCCGGCGAGCATGCTACAATGGGACAGGAGAATATATTCCGGGAGGGCGCCCATGCTGAGAGCGCTGTTGTTGTATTTGTCGACCGCGACGTGGGCCCGCCGTTTGGTGACGAAGTGGTCGGTCGCGTGGCGCGTAGCTTCGCGATTCGTCGCGGGCGAAACGCTCGACGACGCAGTGCGGGTTACACGAGAGCTCAACGCGCGCGGGCTATTGGTCACGCTGGATCACCTGGGCGAGCTCACGACCAATCCGGCCGAGGCGGAACAGGCGACGCAAGAGCTCATCCGCATTGTGCGCACGATTGAAGCCGAAGACTTGCGAGCAGGCATTTCGCTCAAGCTTACACAGCTTGGCTTGGCTTTGGATGAGGCCTTGGCCGCGCAGCATTTACGGCAGATCCTGCAGGTCGCGGAGCCGCTCGGCATTTTCGTGCGCATTGACATGGAGGACTCGCGTTGGGTGGACGCGACGTGGCGCCTGTTCGACCAGATGTGGCACGAAGGCTTTCGCCTGGTCGGCGTGGTTTTGCAGGCGTATCTCTATCGCAGCGAGGGCGACTTACAGCGCTTGGCCCGGTACCCTGCCCGGGTGCGGTTGGTGAAGGGCGCGTATAAGGAGCCGCCTGAGATTGCATACCCTCGCAAACGAGACGTTAACGCGGCCTACGATCGTTTGGCGCGACAGCTCCTCACCATCGCCCGCGAGGCCGGCGCGCCACCGGTCTCCGAGGACGGACGGGTTCCGCCCATCCCGGCTATCGCGACCCATGATGAGGCGCGTATCGCCTATGCCCAAGAGCAAGCTGAACGCCTTGGTTTGCCCAAGCCCGCGGTCGAGTTCCAAATGCTTTACGGCATTCGCCGGGATTTGCAGATGCGCCTCGCCCAAGCCGGATATCCGGTGCGCATTTACGTTCCCTATGGCACGGAGTGGTACCCCTATTTTATGCGTCGTTTGGCCGAGCGCCCCGCGAATCTGGCCTTCTTCTTGCGGCACTTGTTCCGAGGCTAAGCCTTCCCTTGCCGTTGGGCTTCTGGCTTTGTGTGTGAGGATGAAGATTGCGCGAGCTCGAGATCCGGCGCGGGATAGGCGATGGTCTCAACCGCCTCGAGGGAGGCTCGCAAGACGGGCTCCAGATCCAGCCGTTCTTCGAGGGATCGGACAACGTCTATCCGCGCGCGGGTCGCTGGATTCTTTGAGATAATTGAGCAGCAGTCCTTATAGGGCTGTTTCGCGATCTCATAGAAGCCCAGCCGCTCGGCCCAGCCGATGGTCTCCTCTTTGTTGAACGCAATCAAGGGGCGGAACAAGGGGATGGTCACCGCGTCATCCACCGCGACCAGATTTTCCATGGTCTGCGAAGCAACCTGCGCCAGGCTGTCGCCCGTGAAGATGGCTTGCGCACCATATCGGCGAGCCAGGGCCTCGGCGGCGCGGGCCATGAAGCGGCGAAAGAGGATAAGCTCGTAGCGCTGTTCTCGTGGGCTCAAAGACAGGGTTGCGGTTTGAAAAAGGTAATAAGGGATGTAGTGAACCCGCAAGCCCGGGATGAACGCGGCCAGGGCCTGAGCCAGGGCGCCGGCTTTGTCATGGTGCGCGTAACGGGCTTCGGTAAACGCGTGAAAGTGTACGAGCTCGACCGCGGCGCCACGCCGGGCCATAAACCACGCGGCCATCAGCGAATCCACACCACCCGAGAAGAGTCCCATAACCCGGCCGGAAATGCCCACGGGCAAACCCTGATACCCCCGGTACTTCTCGGTATACAAAAATGCTCGATCGGATAGCACTTCGACCCACAGGGTAAGGTCGGGCTGCGTCAAGTCGACCTTGAGCCCGGTTGCCTCGACCACAGCCGCGCCCAGTT
>JAADEP010000197.1 GCA_013153335.1 Chloroflexota bacterium | reverse complement strand
CCGCTTCCTCCGAAGGCGAGCCCGAGAGCAAGGCCTTCTTCCAATACGGCCACCTCTGCCCCGAATGCGGCCAGGCCACGCTGATCTACGAAGAAGGCTGCGCGAAGTGCTATTCGTGCGGCTACAGCGAGTGCTGAGCCAAGGCCCGACCTGGAAAACCACGACGCCGCGCGTCCAAAGCTCGCTGACGCGCGGCGTTTTTTGTTTCGTCAAGAGGTGGCCCCTGGCGAAAGGGTGCACGCCGGAGCGGCCTGAAACGGGGTTATGGCCCAGAGTAAGCTGCAGCCTACCGCGCGCGACGGATGCAGGCAAATCTTGTAGAAGCGGGCGGTTGAACCCGCCCGCTATCCTCGCCGTCTGCCATGCGTTCCCGCGCGTCGAGCCGGATAATTCGCGCGCAATTTTATACCAGCCGCGGGCTTCCAGCCCGCGGCGCCCGCGGCACGCGAGCGCGCCCATGGCCACCGGCCGCGGGGATTCGCGGGTGGCGGAACCGCGCTTGACCCGCGGGCGGCGAAACCCGCCCGCTACAAATTTGCCGCCTGCTCGTCCGCGAAAAATTCATCACCGCACGCCCGCGCGTTGGGTCGGATAGTTCGTGCGCCATGGCCGCGAGCGGCTAAACCCGCCCGCTACAAATTCCCGCGTTCGCGCACAATTCATCACCGCATACCCCGCGTTGGGCCAGCCAGCTCGCACGCAGTTTTATACCACCTAATCGCGGGCTTCCAGCCCCGGGGCCAGGGCGGCTCGCGTGCCGTCAAGAGCTGGGCAGCTCCGTCGCATCCTCAGGCCAAAACCGATGGGGTTCCCCCGTCACCCGAAGTGCGTCTAACGACGGCCAGGGCAGCGCAGCGAAGCGCGCCTGGACCTCCTCCATCGTGTCCCCGCCGACCTTCTCCAAAACCGCATCGGCCAACACAAACGCGACCATGGCCTCAATCACCGGGACCGCGCGCGGCACCGGGCAGAAGTCCGAGCGCTCATATTGGGTCGCGGTCTCTTGGCCAGCAGCCACATCCACGGTCGGTTGGGGCTTCAGGGTGGTGGGGATGGGCTTCATGGCCGCGCGCACGACCAACGGCTGGCCGTTCGAAATGCCAGCTTCCACACCGCCAGCCCGGTTGGAAGGCCGTACGAGGGTTCGACCCTCCAACCGTATCGGATCGTGCGCTTGCGTGCCTAGCAACTGAGCTTGTTCCCAACCATTGCCCAGGCTCACGGCTTTGATCGCGGGCACGCTCATCACCGCCGCGGCCAACCGCGCGTCCAGACGGCGGTCCCAATGCACGTGGCTGCCCAGACCGGGCGGCACGCCGGTCGCGACCACCTCGATCACGCCGCCCAAGGTTTCACGCGCGCGCATCGCGCGCGCGATGGCTTCGGACATGGCAGCCGCGGCCTCGGGGTCGGGGCAGCGAACCGGGTTGGCTTCGGCCTGGGCCCAACGTTCGGCGTAGGTGGCCGGCATGTTTTGTGCCTGCACCGAGCCGATCGCGATCACGTAGCCCTGCACCTGAATCCCAAGCGCGCGCAAAAACTGTATGCACAGCGCGCCCACCGCGACCCGCGCGGCGGTCTCGCGCGCCGAAGCTCGTTCCAGGCCCGGTCGCAGGTCGGTATAGCCATACTTGAGGGCCGCGGCCAGATCCCCATGCCCGGGCCGCGGGGTCGTGAAGGGCGGGATGGCTTTGCCGCGCCACTTCGCGTGGTCCCGATTCGGGATCCAAAGCGCGATGGGCGCGCCCGTGGTTTTGCCCGCGAGCACGCCGCTCAGAATGCGCGCCCGATCCCGCTCAATGCGCATCCGGGGACCGGACCCCACGCCCTGCTGACGTCGGGCCAACATATGCGCCAACGCATCCTCGTCCACCACCAAACCCGCGGGCAAGCCTTCCAAAATTGCGACCAACCCCGGGCCATGGGATTCACCGGCAGTGAGAAAACGCAACGGCATAAGCCAACTCCTCGCGGCGGATCGAGCTCATTCGTCCTCCGGCCCCGGGTCCGGGCGACAGGGGTCGTTGGGATCCGGATCCTCGGGAGGCATACCGGGGGTGCCGGGGCCATACTCGCATACTGCGCGCCACGGACGATAATGGGTGTAGAACTCGTCCCGATACAGCAGTTCGCCTTCGCGATAGACCTCCCGCAACACACGCACCCGTCCCCCTTCAACAGCCCAATCCACCTGTCGAATCTTGCCCTTGGGCAACTCAGGGTTCTCGATGTACTGGGGCGGCGGTGGGTCTTCCCGGTCCTGCAAGCCCGTGGTATCCCAATACACCTTTCGGCCATCCGACGTGGAATAAAAGCGCCACGTAATGTAGCGGTATGGCGCGTTGACCTCGACCTCCATCAGGATCCAGTAAGGGGTATCGTTCTTGAA
Source organism: Chloroflexota bacterium (assembly GCA_013153335.1). Taxonomy (GTDB): domain Bacteria; phylum Chloroflexota; class Anaerolineae; order Anaerolineales; family DRMV01; genus JAADEN01. The sequence continues at coordinate 1,499 of JAADEP010000197.1, read as the reverse complement.
CTTGAAATCCACCAAAGGCACGTACACCGTCGCATCCATGCCTGCCCAACGCGGGTCGATGCGCCCGCTGGCGGTCTGTTCGTAATAAAGCACCCGATACGCGTGGGGATGGCGCTCGACGATCGGATACCCACCGAAAAAGACAGTGCGGAACAACGTAGTACTCACCTGACACACTCCGCCCCCGACCCCGCGGATGGTGCGATCCCCATAGATAATAAGGGACTCGGCATAGCCGTTGTCTAAGCTTACATCACCCAAGACCTGGGCCATGGAGAACACTTCGCCCGGTGCGACCAAATAGCCGTGGAAGCGCGCGGCCGCGGTCTGGATGTTATGGATACGAGCCGCGCTGGAGCCGTAGAAATACGTGGTATGCTCCGCGACCAGCTCTCGGATGCCGAGCTCCTCCGCGGTTGCGTCGTCAGTGACTTGAGGCGGGGTGTAAACCAACTTCAGAGGCAGGTCGGTCTGGCCCTGTTCCAGGCCCTGCAGGATGGCCTGCAGGCTCGCGTCCACGTCCAAACGCCGCCCGATCACCGCGGGCTGAAGAAGGGAAAGCTGACCGGTCTCGGGGTCAAAGGTAAAGCGCGCGTTCTCAGGCTCGCGCGCGAGCTCGGCTGCCAAAGTGCGCAGCGTGGATTCCCAGGGCGCGGGATCGACGACCAACCGGAACGCGGCCCCATCCTCGGTGGGGACCCGGGCCACGTGCAAGGTCGACGCGACAAAGTCGGGGCTATAAGACCAGGCCAGCTCAGGTTCATCGGGCACGACCAGACGCACGGGTTGCGAAAGCAAACTTCGCAGCTGCGAGGCGAGGGGTTCTGGGTCCAGAATCTGGGGCGGAACGGGGTCAATCCACAAAGGCACCGGACCTTCGGCAAAACGCATGAGGGTCTGGGCCAAAAGGGCCAACGTCGCGTCCAAGTTAAGACGCTGGCCCACTTGCCCAGGCAAGGCCATGACCTGGGTTCCCTCCAGCCGGATCACGGCCTCGCGAGCGGGTCGCTCCACCGCGGGCCGCACGTATTGGTCAAAATAGGTCGCGGCCCACGGCTGGCTAAAGACCACGTGCAGCGGGACCTCGTAGCCTTCGCGCCAAGCCTGGAGGCGTTGCTCCCAACGGGTCCACCAGGGGCCCTCGCGCCCCACCGCGAAGGCCTGCCGTGCGGTCGCGGCGCTGTCGACCGCGAAGCCGAGCCGGGCCGGGGCTTCCGTCCATGAGCGGTCCGGGCCCTGCAACACAACACGGCCCTGGCCGGGATAGGGAAAAGCCTGCGCGAGGCGTGCTTCGGCTTCGGGCACCGTGAGACCGCCCAAATCCACGCCGGCCACATGCACGCCGGGATAGATCCGGTTCCAATAAGCCAGCGACCATCCCAGCGCGGTGATCAGCCATCCGGCCACGGCCAAACCCAAGGCCCAAAGACTGTAGCGCAATATCCTACGCCATGACTTCATCGCATCCTCCGCAAACCCCTCCGAGCTTCCCCTCCATA
>JAADEP010000028.1 GCA_013153335.1 Chloroflexota bacterium | reverse complement strand
GCCTGCGGGAAGGCTTCGCGCAGCGCGCGGCGCAGGTCGCCCACGGTCGCGCCCTCGGGCAGGGTCCACGTCAAACGACGTTGGCCGATGCGTTCTTTGAGGGTGGCAAAGAGCAAAACATCCACGTGGGGCATATCACGCCCTCCTTGGGTAGCAAAGACTCAACTCGGCCCGATTATACCCGGCCCTCGCGCCCAAGGTTGCAGCGCATGTAGACGCCAAGGCACAAGGCGAAAACTCACTGTGCCGAATGGGATCGGGTGTGCGCGACCGCCCGATGTTGGCGTGCGCCCCTCTTTCACGAAGGGCAAGCCCAAGGCCGAGTATAATTCCTTGGCCAGCTTGTTCGATTGTCACTTGAGGATGAGCGATGGACGCAGAAACTCGCTTCGAATTTGCTCAAAGTGTCGCGCGCCATATCGGCGCGTTTTTGCTCGCGCATTATCGTCTGCAAGGAACCGCCGCCCATGCCAAGGCCGACCATACTTTGGTGAGTCAAGCCGACACCCAGGCCGATGTTCTTGTCCGTCGGTTGTTGCGCGCAGCGGACCCCGAAGCTGCGCTGCTCACCGAGGAAGGCGGCGCGCGCTATCCGGAGGACGCCCGAGGAGCGTGGATCGTGGATCCCCTGGATGGTACGCATAATTTTGTGTTCGGCCTGCCCTTGTGGGGCGTTTCTGTGGCTTATGTGGATGAGAGCGGCTACCCCAGTGTCGCGGCCGCTTATTTCCCCGCGTTACAGGCGATGTATAGCGCGTGGCGGGGCCACGGCGCGTGGCTCAATGGCCGGCGGATCCATGTGCGCAGGGCCGCGCCCGAGCATGGGGTCGCGCTGCTCGGCGTATGTTGGCCTTCCTCCCGGCCATTTCGGTGTCGGCCCTGGCCGTGGAAGGTGCGCGCGGTTGGCTCAGGGGTGTGGCAGCAAGCTTTGGTCGCTCAAGGCGCGACGCTGGCCGCGGTCGATTGCGCACCCCGGCTTTGGGACGCGGCCGCGGGCGTGCTTTTGGTGCAGGAAGCCGGTGGCGTGGTGCAAGCGTTTGAAGGTCCGTCTTTCTTCCCCCTCGTTCCCGGCCAGGATTACCGCCGCGCTCGCGCGCATCTCATTGCAGCCGGGAGCCCAGAGACACTGGCCCGGGTTCTCGAGGTGTTGACCGGAAGCTCGTGAGAGCGAGGTGATACGGGCAATGGGTTGAGTCGCGCGCCCTCCGAAGCGCTAGGGGAAACGCGCCGTTGCCTCCGAATCTGGAACGCGAAACACCCAATACGCGCCCTGGTGAAAGACTGGCTCGTATCCAGCCGCCGTGCGCGGGTCCCAGGCCCCCAACGCGCGCTCTCGAGGACCCCACCAGAGGTAATCTACGCGCCAAGCCTTGAGCCACGCGCGGCGTTGGGCCTCGGGAGTGTCGGGCTGGAAGAACGCACGCACTTGGACGCGACGCGCCGCCCACGCTGGACTTTCGACCGGATGCCCCACGGGCGCCCGAACCGGCGCGTACGCGGGGAGGGCGATGGACGAGGGGTACGACGCGAGCACGCCCGCAGCCAAGGGGACTTCGCGCGCCCAAGCTTCCATGGCCTCGACTTCAGCCCGGGGGCGAAAGATGGGCTCTTGAGGATGTCCGGCCGCGCGCCAGGCTGTCGTCCAAAGGATGATCGGGCTCAGCGCGGCCAGGCCAAAGGGTAACCATGTCCAGGCTCGTGACCGCTGAGCCGCGGGGGAAGGCATTCGCACAAAAAGCGCCGCGGCGGTGAAGACGCCCCAAGCCCACCAGACGCCTTCCAACAACCGCCGCTGCACCGAAGTTGGGAGCCAAATCAACACCGCAATCGCGGCGAGCCACAATAACACAGGCCGGGTTACCCTCGGTCGCGTTTGAGCCAAAGCGCGGCCGCCGACGATGACCCATGGTAGCCATGGCCCGTAGGCCAAAGCTAACGCGCCCCAAGGAACCATCCGCACGTTGTTTTGTGCATCCCACGCTCGTACAACTGGATCGACCGTTCGCGCCCAAAGCATGTAGCCCCAATAGGCCGTCCACAGGGTGAAACCAAGCCCGAGCACGAGTAGGCGAGAGCGTTCCGGACCCGCCGTCCCCCGGTCGAACCAAGTGGACCCTAGCCACAACAGGGCCAACGGAACAATATACAAAGGTTGGAAGAGCAATATAGCCCCCGCGGCCACGAGGGCCCGACCGTAATGGCGATGGGCGTAGGCCCACCACCCGTATAGCCAAAGCCCGCGCGCAGCCGTGAGGTGCGGCAGGCCCCATACCGCGAGGAAACCGAACGCTTCAGGCGCGTAAAAGCTCAACGGCGCCCATCCCGCGAGGTGGCCCCATCCCAAAGGATAAAGTAGCCACCCTAAACCGCCACCCAACAAGGTCCAGAGCGCAACCAAGCTCTGCACGCCTGGCCGACCTGGGAAGATCCACGCCAGTACCCGATGGAGCGCGGCAACGAGACCGACCAGGGCCACAAGGCGAAACGCTTGAAAGAGACCCAGGAACGCGTGATAAGGCGCACGCGGGGCAAGGAAATGCCCTAGGAGGATGTAACTGCCGAAGGCGGGCAGCCCAAGGGCCGGCTCGGTGGTATAGGGTGTGCGAAAACACCACGCCCCTTGGGCGCCCAGGCGCATCTTGGCGATGTAACTCAACCCATCATCGACCGCGAAGAGAAAGCCGGTGAAGGCCCAGGCCGCGTTCGCGTGGAGGGCGCCGCGCACGTAAGGGGCGGTCGTGAGCAGCGCGACCATGAAGCTCACCCACCACGGCCAGGCGCGCAAGAAACGGGCGCGAAGTGAACCAGGCGGCTTCTGGGTCTCGTCGGGAGTTGAGCGCCCCGGAAGGGCGCTTGCTCGAGCCATTGCGTAAGTCCTCCCAGTGGGCAAGATGACCCGCCGTTGTGCTGACGCGAAGGTTCGACTAGGGACAGCGCGAAGGTCCACGGCGTGTAACTTCCGCGCGGTATGGGGGAATTGTACTCGCCTTGCTTCCTGCGCGGCGAGCAGACCGGATCCAGGGCAGGCTCAAACTTATGCCGCGGCAGAAAGTGTTTTTCGCAAGGAATCTCCTGCTTCGGCCAGTTAGCTTGTGCATGGAGCATGCAGGAGATGGTATAATGAAGCGCAAGGAAAGATGAAGGAATGTCGACCTACCTGCACGAATTTTGCCGCTCGCAACAAAAGGGCGCCAAAGTACTCCTCATTGTGGCAACATAGCAGCGGTTCGTCTTGCCAAAGGATCGAGCATACACCTGTGACCCTTGGACAAACAAGCGAAAGCTGTGTATTTGTGCGAGCTGGCCTCGCTCGCTTCTGTGGAGGTGGATGATGCGAGCATCCAATCCAGTTTGGAATGAAGCCATCGTTTCCGAAGTCAAACCGTACGTCGATGCAGCATCAACAATGACGTTGGGAGGCACTTTAAGCAAAATTGCTTTCCTAGGATTGTTGATGTTGAGCACCGCGCTTTACAGTTGGCTACGTATTTGGAGTGCACCGGATGATGCAGCGCTTTACATCATCGTCGGCGGTTTGGGCGGTTTGGTTGTTGGATTCGTGATCACGGTGTGGCCGCCGAAGGCAAAGTGGCTCGCGCCTATATACGCGCTGTTTGAGGGTACGCTCGTCGGTTCGCTGTCCGCGGTGTTCGAACGTCAGTATCCGGGCATCGTTATCCAAGCCGTAGGCCTCACCTTGGCCATTTTCTTCTTGCTGCTGCTCGCATATGCCGCGGGTTGGGTGAAAGCGACGGACGAGTTCACCCTGGGCGTGAGCGTGGCCACAGGCGCGATTCTGGTGCTTTACTTGGCCGACTTTGTCTTACGCCTTTTCGGGCGCAACGTGCCCTTTATCCACGAAACGGGTTGGATAGGCATTGGGTTCAGCGTGTTTGTGGTCATTGTTGCAGCTCTCAACCTCGTACTCGA
>JAADEP010000194.1 GCA_013153335.1 Chloroflexota bacterium | reverse complement strand
CTGGATGAGATTCACTCTCCCAGGGCGGCCCGAGGCCATGGGCGCGCTCGCGTGTCGCAGCGCCGCGGGCTGGAAGCCCGCGGCTAGTATAAAATTGTGTGCGAATTATCCGGCTCAACGCTCGAGAACGCACCGCAGACGGCGAAGATAGCGGGCGGGTTCCGCCGCCCGCGGGCCAAGCGCGGGCGCGCTCGCGTGCCGCAGCGCCGCGGGCTGGAAGCCCGCGGCTAGTTGGTATAAAATTGCGCGCAGATTATCCAGCCCAACACGCGGGCGTGCGACAGGTAGGGATTGGTAGCGGGCGGGTTCAGCCGCCCGCGGGCCAAGCGCGGGCGCGTTCGTGTCGCAGGCGCCGCGGGCTGGAAGCCCGCGGCTAGTTGGCATAAAATTGTACGCGAATTGTCCCGCCCAACGTGGGACATGTGGCGGCAAATTCGTAGCGGGCGGGTTCCGCCGCCCGCGGCATGGGCTTCGACAAGATTTGCCTGCACTTGTGCCCAACTGGCCCCCTCGCGGCGGGACTTTTCCAGTATACTAAAAGGGACGAGATATTTTTCGCGCTAGGGGGAAGGAATGAACATTGTTGCGGTTGTACGCTCTGTCAGTGCCTTGGCCTGGTTCCTCTTTTTCGTCACCCTTGCCCTCGCGTTCTTTCGCCTGGCCAAGGGTAGGCCGGCCCGACCTTTGGTACTCGCAGCCGTGGCGACTTTTGTGTTCGCGGCCGTGCTGACGACCGTGGGCGCGGGGCTGGTCTTTGTGCCGCCCGAAATGCGCGGGGTGGTGATCTCGGCCGTCGCGCCCAAGGGCTATCGCGAGCAGCCCCTGGAGCCCGGTTTGCGTTGGATCATCCCGTACGCGGAGTACGTTAAGCTCTACCCTATTTCGAAGCAGACCTACACTATGTCTTCGACCCCGGCGGAAGGCGATGTCTACGGTGACGATAGCATCGAGGCGCGCACTAAAGACGGGCAGCTCATTTTCATGGACGCGTCGGTCATTTACTCCATCGACCCGGCCCGCGTGGTGGAAGTCCACATCACGTGGCAGGATCGCTATGCCCAGGACCTGGTGCGTCCCCTGGCCCGGGGGATCATTCGCGATGCGGTCTCCCAGTTCCGGGTGGACGAGGTGGTGAGCACCCATCGCTTCCAGCTGCGGGATATGATCTTCAACGAGATGAAGAAACGTCTGGCCGAAAATGGGCTCATCCTGCATGACTTTGTGCTGCGAAACATCACCTTCACCGAGGAATACGCTCGCGCGGTCGAAGAGAAGCAGATCGCGGAACAACGCGCGCAGCAAGCCAAGTTCTTGGTCGAACAGAAGAAGTATGAGGCCGAACAGATGCGCCAGATCGCCCAAGGTGAGGCGGACGCGCGCATCATTCGGGCCAAGGGTGAAGCCGAAGCGCGGCTGATCCAGGCCGAGGCCGAAGCCCAGGCTTTGGCCAAGATCGCGACCGTCCTGAGCACCAACCCCGAGCTGCTCACCTACGAATACATCCAGCGCCTGGCCCCGGGGATCAAAGTCATGCTGGTGCCCGCGGACAATCCTTACCTGCTGCCCTTGCCCGAGCTCTCGCCCGAAGCCGAAGCGGGGCCGGCGCCCGTGCCGAATCCGACGCCGACCCCGGCTCCGAATCCCTGACCTTTTTATGTGAAGGAGGCGAACCATGGACGATCGACGGCCCGGTTGTCTCGGCGGGCTTTTGCGCATGCTGCTCTTGGCCTGGATTTACGACTGGCTGCAAGACCGCCTCGGCTTTGAACGGGGCGGATGTTCGGGGTTCGGTTGTGGGTGCTTCTTGCTGCTTCTGTTCCTGATTTTCCTGTGCTACATCCTGTTCAGCACCGACTGGACTCGGCTGGGGCTGATGATCGCGCCGTTAGGCTAAGGAGGGCGGATGGATTGGCTGTTGCATCCTGATGTCGCGTACGTGCTTTTGGTTCTGGGCATCGCGCTCGGCGTCTTGGCCGTGGTGACCCCAGGCACGGGCTTTTTAGAAATCGCAGCCCTGGTGAGCCTGGGCCTGGCCGGCTACGCGATGCTGTATTTGCCGCTGAATCCCTGGGCCTTTGGCTTGCTGGCCGTGGCCCTGGCCGCGTTCGTGCAAAGCGTGCGGCGCCCCAAACAGCGGCTCTGGTCGGCCCTCGCGGTCGCCGCGTTCATTTTGGGATCGGTGTTCCTCTTTCGCACGCCGGGCCGATGGCTCGGGGTCCATCCCCTGACCGCGGTCTTGACCTCGCTGAGCTTCGGCACCTTTTTCTGGTTCGTGGTGCGGAAGGCGCTGGAGGCTCTGCAGCGTCCGCCCATGCAATCGCTCGACGCGTTGATCGGCCAGATTGGCGAGACCCGCACCGAAGTCCATCACACGGGCACGGTGTACGTCGCGGGCGAGCTCTGGAGCGCGCGGAGCGTGTGCCCCATCCCGCCGGGGAAGGAAGTGCGGGTGATCGGCCGCGAAGGCTTTGTGCTCTTGGTCGAGCCTGTCCACGAACCCAAGGTCGCGTGTTGAGCCCGGGAGGAACAATCGCATTCCGCACGCCTGGAGGAGGTGAATCATGGAAGTTACCTTTTTGTGCGTCCTTGGCATCCTGATCCTGTTCTTCGCTTCGATCCTCATCCGCTCCATCCGCATTGTGCCTGAATACCAGCGGCTGGTCGTGATGCGGTTCGGTCGGGTGATCGGGCAGAAAGGGCCGGGGCTGGTCTTTTTAATCCCCTTCATTGACCGTGCCATCACCGTGGACCTGCGCGAACGGGTGCGCGAGGTGCCCCATCAGACCTGCATCACCAAAGACAACGCGGCCATCGCGGTGGATTTCGTGTGGTACTACAAGGTCGTAGACCCGGTCATGAGCGTGGTGCAAGTCGAGAATTTCGAAGAATCCGCGGGCAACATGGCCACCACGACCCTGCGCGCGGTCATCGGTGGCATTTTGCTCGACGACGTGCTTTCCCAGCGGGAATACATCAACAACATGCTGCGCACCCGGTTGGATGAGGTTACTGAGCGTTGGGGCGTTAAGGTGACCAACGTGGAGATCCGGGAGATCGTGCCTCCGCGCGAGATCCAAGAGGCCATGAACCGGCAGATGTCCGCGGAGCGTAACCGCCGGGCCTTGGTGACCGAGTCCTTGGGCAAGAAAGAGGCCGCGATCAACGTGGCCGAAGGCGAAAAGCAGGCGGCCATCTTGCGGGCCGAAGGCGAGAAACAGGCCGCGATCCTGCGCGCGGAAGGCTTCGCGTTGGCCCTGGACCAGATCTTCAACGTCGCTCGGAACATCGATGACAAGACCCTGACCCTGCAGTACTTTGACACCCTGAAGGCCTTGGGGCAAGGTGAGGCCAGCAAGATCATCTTCCCCATGGAGTTCACCGAGATGCTCAAAAGCTTTCAGCGCCTGCGCGGGGGAGGGAAGGAGGCCAACGGCGGCCAAAGCGAAGCCTCTTCGTGATGGATGAGGGCTAACCCGGGCGAACGACGGGCACCCCGGCCAGGCCGGGGCGAGGGGTGCGCGTGAGGACGTCGAAGGCGGGCGGGCTGCCGCGGCTTGAAGGGCAGCCCGCCCGCGCTGCATGCTTTGGAATAGGGCAGCAATGTGCACATAAAGTCAGTCCCAACTACGGGCTGAGGCGCTCTCGCTCTCAAGGCTTCGCCCGCAGTTCTGGCTGTCCCATAGTTTCCCTCGAATGCCGAAGCGCGCGACCAAAATGGGGCCGTTCCCAAGGGTGCATTGGGTTCGTGCCTCGGGTTGCCCTCTCCGTCGCGGGCTTCTCCTTGCTGCAGGCTTTCGTGTGCGGCAAAAAGCGCTTGACCCGCAGGCGGCGGAACCCGCGCCCAGCCCGCGGGCGGCTGAACCCGCCCGCGACAAATTTGCCGCCACATGCCCGCGTGTTGGGCTGGATAATTCGCGCGCGATTTTATGCCAACTAG
>JAADEP010000193.1 GCA_013153335.1 Chloroflexota bacterium | reverse complement strand
AACCGACAGCGCTTCCTCCACCTGGCGCTGGCCGTGGACCGGCGGGCCCAGCGGGAAGGTCGGCTTTACCTCCTCTAAGAAACGGCGAAAAGGGGAAGGAGGCTTCCTTTGCTCCCTCCCCACCGGTGTTGGAACGATCACGTAAGAACGCGCCTCTCCCCGCGCGGGGGCTTTTGTGCTATCATAACAAGGATCGTGTAGCGATGGATCGCGCGGTTTGAGGAGTGGATCCGTGGCCGATGCACTGATTTTGTACGTCGAAGACAACGCGGACAATCGTTTGCTGATTCGTCGTCTGCTCACCGCGGCCGGCTATCGCCTGCTCGAAGCCGAAAACGCGGACCAGATGTGGGCCCTTTTGGCCGACCATCGCCCAGACCTCATTTTGATGGACCTGCACTTGCCGCAGGTGGATGGGTTTACGTTGACGCGTGAGCTAACCCAGCATCCCGACTACCGCGACATCCCCGTGGTCGCGCTCACGGCCGACGTGCTGAAAGATACGCCCGAACGCTGTCGTCAAGCTGGATGTGTCGGGTACATCACCAAGCCCATCAACGTGGATACGTTTTTGGAGCAGCTGGATCGGTATCTGCAAAGGACGTGAGGGAGAACGCGATGAAACCGCCCGCATCCGATGCCTCATCGGCTTCGCATCCTGACGACCCCCAGGGGGGGCAGGATCGGCCTTTGGTCTTGGTGGTGGAAGACAACGTGTCGAACTTCGTGCTGATCGCTCGCATGCTGAGCTACATCGGTATTGACACGCAATGGAAGACCTCGGGCTATGAAGTGGTGGAATTCGCGCGGCGCCTGCCCAAGGTCGACCTGATCCTGATGGACATCCGATTGCCGTACGAGGACGGCTACGAGGCCCTGAAGAAGATTCGCGCGTGCGAATCGCTGAAAGACGTGCCCGTGGTCGCGGTCACAGCCGAGGCGAGCCAAGAACAAATGCGCAAAGCCCAAGAGGCCGGCTTCAACGGCTTCATCGGCAAGCCTTTGGACCCCGACCGCTTCCCGGACCAGATTCGCCGCCTGCTGGCCGGCGAAGAAGTTTGGGAATTGTGAGGTGTAGGTATGCCCGAAGAGCCTTTGCTGCCCACGGGGGCCGAAGAAGAACCCGAGGAGGCCGATGAGCTCCTCACCCCCGTGGACCTCGCGGCGGATGAATGGTTTGAAGAATCCAGCGAGACCGTCCCCGGCCTGCGCGCGGCCCGGGGCGAACCTTCGTCGCGGCCCAAATTCCGGCGTCGGTTGCAGCGTCGCCTCACGCTGGGGCTGACCTCGTTCATTTTCGTGCCTTTTTTATTGGGCATTCTTTGGCTGTTGTTCCAGGTACGGGAGGAATGGCGCCGCATGACCCTCATCCAAGATGAGGTGATTTTGGGCCTGGCCGCGCAAGAAACCCAGAACTGGCTGGTCGAAAGCCAAACCCGGCTACGCAGCGCGCTGCAAGAGCAGACGATTCAAGAGCGCATCTCCCTTCTGCGGCGCTATCGAAACCGTCCGACCAGCCGGCGCTTCATCAACGCGCGCAAGTCCCTCTTCCACCAATTGGAACAGGCCGTCAACCCCCCGCGCGGGCTGCCCTATTACACCGACTTCCTTTTGGTCGATAACCTCTCCCACCTGATCCTGGCCTCCACGCGGCCCGAGTGGGAAGGCCGACCCATCACCGAGTTCCCCTTTGACCCCGAGGTGCAAGACCTGCTGGCCAAGATCGAGAACCCCGAACCCGGCGTGGTGTTGCACCAACAAGTGCTGTTTCACTACAACGAAATCTTTCCCGACGAGAACGCGCATCCCCTGGGCTTGCTGACCATCGTGTCCGTGCCCGGGGGTGAGCCCGACCCACCCCTGATCCTCATCGCGTTAGGCCCAGCCTGGCCGTTGTACAACACCTTGCTGAACTTGCAGCAGTGGATGGCCGACGGCCAGGCCTTCCTCTGGGACCAGGAGGGCAACCTCTATCAGATCAACCAAGAACGCCATTTGGTGCAGCTCACCACCAGCGATTTTTGGGCTGGATTGCAACCCGTACTGGCCCAGGCCCTGCGCGGGCAAGGGCTCGACACGCCCGCCTGGAAGCGCCGGCTCGCGTGGCACTTCCCCACGCCAGAGACGCAAGTGACCGAACCGTATCAGCCCACCCGCTCGTTGGTGCTGCGCGATCTGCCGGTGTGGGCACTGCTCTATCAAATGCAGATGGGCTTGGCCATCTGGATGCCCGACGCGCGCGTCGGGATGGCCGTGTTCTCGCCTGTGATCTCTTGGCAGACAGCGTGGCGCTCGCTGGCCATTCAGGGCTTGGCCGTGGGCGCGGTGACCTTGGGCTTGCTGGTTCTGGTCGCATGGCGCCTTTCCCGGTCCATTACCCAGCCCCTCAACCAGCTGGTGCGCACCGCAGAACGCATCATCCAGGGCGATTGGTCGGCCCGGGTGGACGTCACCACAGACGACGAACTTGGGCTGCTGGGGTACACCTTCAATGAGCTGGCCGAGAACCTGCAGGAGCTCTACACCACGCTAGAACGGGAACTGCAGCTGCGCACGCGGCAGGTGCAGCTGGTGAGCGATTTCATCGTGCTGGCCCTGGAGGGCGTGCACGACATGGAGCAGGCGCTGCGGACCATGCTGCAGTGGCTGCAAGAGCGCTTCCCTAACCTGCCGCACGCGAGCTTTTTGCTGTGGGATGAAAACCTGGGCCGTTGGGTCACGGGCGCGCGGGTGAGCCAGCTGCCGCGGCAGGTGCAGCGCACCCTGACCGGGCTGGAGGTGCGGCTCGCGGACATGGTGCGCGAACAGCTGACCTGGCAGGTCTGGATGCGCGGAAGCCGGGAGACCGCGCCCCTGTTGCCCGAGCCCCTGGTCGGCCTGGCCGGCGCGCCCGTGCAACTGGGCACGCGGCTCATCGGCGTCTTGGTCGTGGGCGCGGACCAAGAAGAGGCCCTCGAGGCCCATCGCTCCGAAGCCTTGCAGCTGCTCGCCCGGCAGCTCGCGCTCATCCTGGAATACTGGCGGCTGTGGCATTCCGAAGCCCGCGAGGATCAGCTACTGCGCACCGGTGAGCGCCTGCTCGCGCAAATCCGCGACCTGGCCTACCCCAGCGCGCTGTGGCCCGCGGTGGCGCAAATCCTGCGCCAGGAGGACGCGCGCGATACCCTGCTGCTGCGGCCCAAAGAAGGGCTCACCGACACGTGGGAAGTGGCTTACCCCGAAGAGGCCGCGAACGACATCCCGCCGCTGCGGGGGCTTTTACCCTTGATTGCGGGCAAACGGCACGTCACGTGGCTGCTGGACGACGAGCAAGCCCCCTTGGGCCAAGGCTTCGCGGGCCTGGCCGGGTACGCGCGCAGCCAGGGTTGGCGCCGGCTGGACGTATACCCCGTGCGCTCGGTGCAGGAGGATGAGGAGCGGGTGCTCGCGCTGTGGATCGTGGGGACCTCGGCCCTGTACGCGCCGTCGGACTTCTTCCACCGCGTGCACATATACTTCGGCACCACCTTGGCGTGGGTGTACCATTACCTCGACCTGCGTCGCTGGGCCCGCATTTGGCGCATTGTCGAACGGGTCGCGCTCTACGCGCCCGAAGCGCCGTCCGAAGGCCACCTGTTCCTGCGCGCGTGGGACGAGATGTACCCCCACCTGCCCAAGGTGGACTTCTTCCTGGCCCAGTACGACCCCGATACGCAAGACTTCGTGGTGTACATCTACCCCAGTGGGCATCATTACTATCACACGACCGTGACCCCCATCGAACGCCGACTGATCTGGCAGGTCTTCCGCAGCCAGCAGCCCCTGAACCTGGGAGGCCGACATAAGATCATCAGCCACGTAGGCGACGCCGCGAGCCTGCCCACCCGGGTCCCGGAGTCGTGGATCGGGGTGCCGGTAACCTTAGGCCGGCGACAATTGGGCGTGATCGGCTTGCTGGACTGGGAAAACCCGCGGCGCTTCCACAACGAGCATATGACCTTTTTGCGCCGCCTGGCCCACGCGTTCAGCGGCCTGCTCTTCTACATCCAGCGCGAACGTCGGCTCCGCCGCCGGGGCGAGCGAGAGCGCTGGCTGCGCAGCTTCATCCAGCACATCTCCTCGCTGACCGACCTGCAGAACATCCTCGAGTTCAGCGCGCAAGAGCTGCGCCGGACCTTCCACGCGCGGCGGGTACGTCTGCACCTTCGCTTGAGCGAAAGCCCGGACCAAGGGCCCGAGGCGTCCGAATCCTCGACCCTTGGCCCCACGCCGCCGAGCATTCCATCCCCACCCAGCGATGACGGAGGCGAATCCTCATGACCACGGCCTCTCACGTCCCGGAGACCTCCCACGATACATCCATGTTGCCGAACATCCAGCTCTATCGGCAACAGCTGTTGGGGATGTTCATCAACTTCATGGGGTTCGGCGCCATCCCCATCCTGATCAGCTTTTTGTGGCGTTTCTGGGCATTCGAACGCCTGCGCTACTTCTACCTTGCTTTCTTCGCGCTGACCATCGCGCTGCTCGTCAGCCGCCGATATTTCGGGTATCGGGTGCAGGTCACGCTGCTGATGATCTTCTTGCACACGCTGGCCGTTTACAGCGCGCTGTATTGGGGCCATTTTTCCGGCGGCCATCTCTTCTTCTTGGCGTCGTTGCTCATTGGCTCGTTGTTCTTGGGGATGGCCGGCGCGATCGCCAACTGGGTGGTCACCGCAGCCGTGCACACCATCGTGGCTTACGGCACCCTTGTGCGTCACTGGAGCCTGGTCACGCTCTTCCACGTGCCCGAGGTTGCGTTTCAATCGCCCACTCGCTGGATTGGCGCGTCCATCACCTTTATCTTCGGCGCGTCGACCCTGGTCGTGCTTATCCACGCGTTGCAGCGCCGCCTCGAGACTTCGGTCGAAGACAGCGTACACTTGACCCAAATTCTGGACCACGAACGCCAGCGCTTGGTCGCGCAAGAGCGCCGGTTGCAGCGCCGGGTTCGCCAAATCCGCGCGGTCAGCGAGATCATCAATTCCCTGAGCGAAATTCTGGACCCTGAACAACTGGTCTGGGAGGTGGTGGACCAGATCCAATCCCACTTCGCGCTTTATTACGTGGGCATTTTCACCGTGGACCCGGAGTTTGAGTACGCCATTCTGCAAGCGGGCAGCGGTGAAGCTGGCCGCAAGATGGTGCAGGAGGGCTATCGCCTGCCCTTGGGCGGCACGTCCCTGGTCGCATGGGCCATCACCCAACGCAAAATGCGGGTCGCGCGCGATACCCGGCAAGACCCCGGGCACTTCCCCAACCCCTTCCTGCCTTATACCCGCTCCGAGGTTGCGATCCCGCTGATCGCACGCGGCGAGATTTTGGGCGCGATCACCATCCAGTCCGACCGGCCCAACGCGTTCGACGAAGAGGACCTGCGCACGCTGCAGACGTTGGCCAACAGCGTCGCGCTCGCGCTGGCCAACGCGCAGCTCTTCCAGCGCTTCCAGGCCCAGCTGCGCGAGATCGAGGCCCTGCACCGCCGCTTGTTCGAGCAAGCCTGGGTCGAGCAAGAAACGGGCGAGATCGTGGCCGAGGCCCGGGGCGAGCCCTATCCCAACCGCGACCCTTACCACACCGAAGAACTCACGCCCGTTCAGCAGATCCGCCGGCCCTTGTTGCTGTACGGCCATCCCGTCGGCGAGCTACAATTAGAAGTCCCGGTGTGGTCGGATGGCGACGAAGAGATCCTCGAGGGCGTGCTGACGTCGTTGGCCAACAGCCTGATGGTGGCCCGGCTGCTGGGCTCGCTGCAATCCTACGTCCGACGGGAGGAGATCCGCTATCGTCTGGCCGAACGCTTCAGCGAGGCCCTGGACTTCGACCTCCTGGCCCGGGTCACGCTGCAGGGCTTGCAAGAGGTCTTTGGCTTCACCGAGGGCTGGTTGCGGCTGGACGTGGAGTCGTTGCTCATGGCTGACGTAGCCGAAACTCCGTTCTCGCGCGAGGGTTCATCGCCTTCGCCCGCGGAGGACCAGGGTTCGACGGCATCGGAGGAGAGCGCATGAGCCAGTCCCCATCCTTGGCCCTGGCCAAGCCGCGTCGTTCGTTGCGGCGCGTTTTGTGGCGTTATAGTTCGGCTTTGATTATATTGTTCTTGCTGTTGGGCGGCGTAAGCCTGTACTTCGCCACCGCGACCCAGCACAGCCTGGAACAATCGGTGCGCGACGCCCGCCCTGTGCTCTTGCTAGAAGAGTCCAAATCCCTCATCGAACAGGCGCTGTTCTTGGTCAACAGCTTCAACCGCCGGGTTGACGAGGCGCCGCCCCAATCCAACGATTTGCGCCTGCGTTTGGTGGCCCGGCTGTTGCCCATCCACACCGCGCTCGAGGTGAACCTGCGCGAGTTCGAAAAGTACATGAACGAGCTGCCCGCGGACGACCCCCTGGCCGAAGAAGTGACCCGGCTTTGGGCGTTGCACCGCGCGATGACCGAGACCCTGGCCGGCATTATTCAGAACGCCAACCGGGGCAACTGGAACCAGGTCGAGGCCCTCATCCGTCACTTCAACGCGCTGTATCGAGACTACAACAACGCGTACAACTACTTGCTCTTCCACCTCGAAGAGCGCCAAGAGCAATCGCGCGCGCGCATCCAGCGTTACCTGACGTACTCCAAGATATACCCCTGGGCCTTCGTGGTCTTGAGCATTGTGTTGGTCCTGGGCTTCGCGGCCTTCCTCATCCGGCGGCTGGTCGCGCCCATTGAAACCATGGCCCAGGGCATGTTGCGCTTCGCGGAGGGCGAGATGTCCTTCCGCTTCCCCGACCCGGGCGACCGGGACGACGAGGTCGCGTATCTGATGCGCGCGTTCAACGCGATGGCCCAGCGCATCCAAGAAGCGCAATACAACCTCGAGCATCAGGTGGAAGAGCGCACCTTTGACCTGCAGCGCCGCATGACCCAAATCCAGACCGCGGCCGACATTGGTCGTTTGGTCACCAGCATCCGCGATTTGGACGAGCTTTTGGAGCGCACGGTGCGCCTGATCGCGGAACGGTTCGGCTATTACCACGTGGGCGTGTTCTTGGTCGACCAAACCGGTCTGTGGATCGAGCTGCGCGCGGCCAGCAGCGAGTCGGGGCAACAGTTGTTGCGCCGGGGCCTGCGGCTGCGCATCGGCCAAGAGGGGATTGTCGGCCTGGTCGCGCGCACCGGCCACCCCAAGGTGGTGCTGGATGTCACGGCCGAACCCGCGTACAAGTACCTGCCCGAGCTCTCCCTCACCCGCTCGGAGATGGCGTTGCCCTTGCGCGTGGGCGAACGCATCTTGGGCGTGCTCGACATCCAGAGCACCGAACCCCAGGCCTTCTCGCCGGCCGACGTCACCACCATGCGCATTGTCGCGGACCAGCTGGCCGTGGCCATTGACAACGCGCGGCTGTTGCAAGAGATGCAACGCGCGCTGGAATCACTGCGCTGGGCCCACCGCCAGCTCGCGGCCCAGGGATGGCAGGAATACCTGCAGGTCGCGCCCGCGCGCGCGTATCGCCTCGACGCGACCGGCCACTTCGAAGCCTTGCGTTTGACCGACGAGCGCGGAACGCGCGCGAGCCTGGCCCAGCCAGGCTACGAGATCGAAATCCCCATCACCGTGCGCGGGTTGCGCGTTGCGGTTTTGGCCCTGCGCCGCATGGACCGGCCCTGGAGCGCGAGCGAGCGCGCGTTCCTGGAGGTGCTGAGCCAACGCCTGGGCCTGGCCCTGGAGAGCGCACGGTTGTTCCAAATGTCCCAGCGACGCTCGCACTGGCTGCAGGGCGTGGTCGAGCTCAGCCAATCCATCCGCTTGCAGGCGGAAGAAGACCTGCTCAACACCTTTGTGCAAGAGGCGCAATCGCGCTTTGGGTTGTGGCGCGTGGCCGTGTACCTGCAACAGGCCGACCGCGCGGGCGTCGCGCTGCGCGCGGTCGCGGGCGAAGGCGCGGACGAACTGCAGCGCCACGGGCACCAGGTTTCGCCCAAGGACCGGGATCCCATCGCATATGTGTTGCAGCGGGGCCAGTGGCTCTTCTTGCCCACGCCCGAGGCCCAAGAGCCTTATGGCAACACGGCCACGGTGGAGCCCGGACCCGCGCGGCTCATTGTGCCCCTACGCACGCAAGACGACTTCTTAGGCGTGGTGGACATGCACGCGGCCGCGCCCCACGCGTTCCTGGCTTCGGACCTGCCCATGCTGCAACTGGTGGCCGACGCGCTCAGCATCGCGCTGGCCAACACGCGCCTGGTATCGGGCTTGCAACGCCTGCTGCAAGAGCACCAGATCCTGCAACAAGGCCTCACGCAAATCACCCTGTCTTATGCCATCGACGAGGCCATGCGCAAGGCCGCGCAGATCTTGCAGATGATGGACCCCATGCAGGCGGTCGCGGTTTACCAGGTCGAACAGGATCTGGAGGACCAGCTCACCCGTGTGGTCGCGGGGGGCATGGACGCGAAGACCTTATGGCCCAAGACCGTGCCCCTCGACGCGGGCGGCATGCTCGCCCAGGCCGCGCGCGAGCGCCAGGCCCTGTGGTGGGTTCAGGTGCGCTGGGAAGAGGACGCACCTGTGGGCGAGCGCGCGTTCGTCGCGGTGCCCATCGTCTACGGCGAGCGCTTGTGGGGCGTCTTGGCCCTGAGCCATCCCCAGCCCGACGGCTATCACGTGGGCTCGTGGGAACTGCTGCAGAGCTTCGCCAGCACCCTCGCGGGCATTTTGACCAACCTCGAGCTTCTGGACGAGATCCAGGCTCGTTCGGACCAACTCCAGACCCTGTACGAGTTCTCCAGCACCCTTGCGCGACACACCAAGCTGTTCGACCTGCTGGACGAAAGCGCGCGCTTCTTCGTGCGCATCTTCCGCGCGCGGCACGCGGGCATCTTCTTCTTCGACGAGACCCCGCCCAATCACATCACCCTGGTCGCGTGGTCCAGCGAACAGGCCCAGGCCGAGCCCCCGCGCTTCCTCGCGCTGCCGGCCGACGCGCTGCCCCTGGACCAGATCCTGCGCGCGCAGCGCCCTGTGGCCTGGCTCGAGGACGCGATCCGCACCCTGCCCGAGCCCTGGCAGGACTTCATCCAGCGCTACGACATCCATTCCCTGGTCGTTGCGCCCCTGATGCTCGCGGGCAAAGCCGTGGGCTTGGTCTTCTTGATGTACCCCAACCCCATGCCCGATTTCGACCAGACCGATCGCCACTTGTTCGACCAGATGCTCAGCCAGCTGAGCCTGGCCGTGCAGACCGCGAATTTGCTGGCCCAACTCGAGCGCTGGGCCAAGCGCGAGCGCTTGATCCGTGAAATTACGGTAAAATTACGCTCGACCACCGACCCCTACGAGATGATCCGCATCGCGGTCCAGGAGTTGCGCCGCGCGTTGGGCGCGGAGAAGGCCCAATTGCTCTTCGTCCAGGTACCGCAAACCTCGGCTCCGGCGACGGCCCCGACGGAATCGGCCCAGGCCTCGACATCGCCTTGGTTCCAGGTCGACCTGGAAGACATTCCACCGCCGAAGCCTTCGGAATCGGCGGCCGGATAGGTGGCCGAACCCTTGTTTGTCGGAGGACTTAGGGTGACACGACCTCGTAATCGTTGGGCGTTTATGCATCAAAAAGGCGGTGTCGCGAAGACCACCAGCGCGGCCGCGGTCGCGGGCGCGCTGGTCGAATTGGGCTATCGCGTGCTGGCCATTGATTTGGACCCCCAAGGCAGCCTCACGTTGGCGTTGGGGTTCCGTCCGCAAAATCAAACCCTCACCATCGCGCAGGTGCTGCAAAGCGAAGACCCGGACTTGTGGCGCCGCGCGGTCAAACCTACCGAGGTCGAGGGCTTGGACCTCTTGCCCGCGAACGCAACCTTGACGGCCGCGATGTCGACCCTGAGCGGGAATTACATGCGCCTGAGCAAGGTGCTGGACCGCATCACGGACTACGACTTCCTCATCATGGATACGCCCCCGGTGCTTCGGCTGGATATCGCGCCCGCGGTCGCGTTGGCCGCGGATTTGCTCCTCATCCCCACACAGGCCGAGTATTTCTCGGTCTACGCGATCGCGGACGTGCTCAAATTGGTGCGCTGGGCCCGCCAGTCGCGCAATCCAGATTTGATGTATCGCATTTTTATCACCATGTTCCAAAAGCGCAACCGCGCGCACGCGCTCTTGCGGGCCCGCTTAGAAGCCACCTTCGGTCACGGCTTGTGCCACACCGTGATCGGCGTCGACACCAAGCTGCGGGAGGCCGCGATCGCAGGCCTGCCCATCACGCATTTCGCGCCTCGCTCGCGCGCCGCCCAACAGTACCGGGCCTTGACTCAGGAGGTGCTCGCGTATGTCCAAGAGCAAAAACCCAAAGCGTCCCGCGCGGCCTAGCAAGAAGCAGGACCAAATCCGTCGCATCCGCGAGCGCTTGGACGCGTTGGGGCCTTGGGATACGGATCTGTTCCCCGACTTTGACGCGGCTCTGGCCGACGGCGTCCAAGAGGAGGACGCGGACCTGACCGACGCGAAGCAAACGCCCCTCTTCCCGCGGCGCACCGGCCTGTTGACCCCCTTGCTTTGGCCTACCACCGACGCGCTCGGCTCGTCGCAGCCCGAGACCGAGCCCACGTCGTCGCTCTCGCTCACGACCGAAGCCTGGACCCGCCTGCTGCGGGCGGAAATCTTTGGCATGCGGGCCGACGAGCGTTCGGTGCGGCCCGCGCAGGCGCCCCTGACGCCCTCGGGCGAGCGCAGTTTGCAGTCCTTGCAACCCACCATGGAGGAGCAAGGCCCGGAGTCTTACTTGGCGCTGCCCGTGCAAGAGGAAGACCGGCTCATCCTCTTTGAGGCCGTCGCGCCCGGGCCGCGCAAGTGGTTCGAGGACGACGCGCACCTCATCCAACAGACCCTGGAGCAGCTCTCGCGCGCGCTCGAGCACGCGTACCTCTTTCAAGGTACTCAGGCCGCGCTGGCCGAGGTCGAGCGTTTGTACCGCGCGACCGCGCGGGTGCTGCAGGCCCAATCCTTCCGCGAGATTTTGCCGGTCTTGGCCAAGTTCACCCCCCTGGGCCAGGGCGTGTACGGACTCTTTTTGTACTTGTACCATCCGGTTTCAGGCGGGCCGGGCCCCCGGCCCTTGAAGTTGGTCGCGGAATGGGCCCCGCGCCCCATCCCCAAGCTGCCGGTTCCGACGCTGAGCCCCGAAGCCGTGCGCATCCCGGATCGGGTGGTGTGGCTCGACGGCTTGGCCGAGCGCGGGCCCTATTTGCCGCCCGGGTTGCGCGCGTACGCGACCCGGGAGACGCCCGCGCGCGCGGCCGCGATCGCGCCGCTGCGCATCGGCGCGGAGACCGTGGGCGTGGTGTACGGCCTGTACGAACACCGGCCCGAGGTGTTCGAACGCGACCAGCGCGCGCTCGAGACCATCCTGGGCCAGGCCGCGATTCAAGTGCGCAGCCTGGCCTTGCACACCGAGTTGCGCGACGCGCTGACCTTCACCGACCGGCTGTACCACGCGGCCCTGGCCTTGAACGAAGCCGAGTCCTTCCAGGCCGTGCTCGACATCCTCTGGGATTACACCGCGCTGGGCCGCAAGGCGCGCGCGGCCGCGATCATGCTGTTCGAGCCTCTGCTCGGCGAGGATGAGGTGCCCAACTGGGTGGAAGTGGTCGCGAGCCGGGTCGCGTCAGGGCTTGAGGCGTATCGGCCTCTGGAGGTGGACGCGCCCCGCTGGCGGTTCGCGTTCCTGCCCGGCCAGCGGGAGGGCACGGAAGACCTGGCCGTGCTCGATTCCCCGCGGGACGTGCAGCGGTTGCGCGAGGTGTTCGCGCGGCAGAACCTGTATTGGGTGCTGGACACTGAGGACGAGCCTTTGCTCTCGAAGCGCTTTGTGCGCTTTTTCCGCGAGCGCTTCGGCGTACGCAGCGGAGTGATCGTGCCCCTGCGCATGGGCGAGCAGATCATCGGAGTGGTGACCGCGGCCTACGGCGGGCCTATCGAACCCTGGCCCGAGGATGAGCAACAGATCCTCGCGGTGGTTGCGGCCCAGGCCGCGGTGCGCGTGCGCTCGCTGGCCCTGCTCGCGGAGAACGTGCGCCGCGCGCAACAGCTGGAGCTGGCGTCGCAGATCGCGCGCGATATCAGTAGCACGCTGAACCTGCAAGAGCTGCTCGAGCGCACGGTCAACCTGATCCGCGAGCGGTTCGGCTATTATCACGCCGCCATTTTCTTGCTCGACGAACGAGGGGAATACGCGGAAATCCGCGCGGCCACGGGCGAGATCGGGCAGCTCATGGTGCGCAGCGGCCACCGCTTGGCCGTGGGGTCGCCCTCGGTCGTGGGTCAGACCGCGGCCCTGGGCGAGCCCGTGGTGGTCAACGACACCCACCAAAGCGCGACCCACCGGCCCAACCCCTTGCTGCCCGAGACCCGGGCGGAAATCGGCCTTCCCCTCAAGATCGGCAACCGGGTCATCGGCGTGCTCGACGTACAATCCCGGCACGCGTACGCGTTTCGGCCCGACGACGTGCGCGCGCTCCAGCTTTTGGCCGACCAGCTGGCCGTCGCGGTTGAGAACGCGCGCGCGTACGAGCTCAGCCGCCGCGCGCTCGAGAACCTGCGCCGGGCCGACGAGCTCAAGAGCCAGTTCTTGGCCAACATGAGCCACGAGCTGCGCACGCCGCTCAACTCCATCATCGGGTTCTCGCGCATCATCCTCAAAGGCATCGACGGCCCCATCAACGAACTGCAGCGCCAAGACTTGGAGGCCATCTACAACGCGGGCCAGCACTTGTTGGGCCTGATCAACGACATCCTCGATCTGTCGAAGATCGAGGCCGGCAAGATGGACCTCATCTTCGAAGAGGTGGACGTGGCCCGCATTATCGAGAGCGTGATGGCCACCGCGAAGGGCCTGGTCAAAGACAAGCCCGTCCGCCTGGAGGTGGAGATCGAGCCCGACCTGCCACCTTTGCGCGCGGACGCGAAGCGGTTCCGCCAGATTTTGCTCAACCTGATCTCCAACGCGGCCAAGTTCACCAAAGAAGGCTACATCCGGGTCAAAGCCTGGCGCCAGGTGGACCCGGATACGGGCTACACCGAGCTCATCCTCGCGGTCGAAGACACCGGGCCGGGCATTCCGCCCGAGCACCTGGAGCACTTGTTCCAGCCCTTCTACCAGGTCGACGCGAGCCTGACCCGGGAGGTCGGCGGTACGGGCTTGGGTCTGGCCATTGTACGCAACCTGGTCGAGCTCCATGGTGGCCGCATTTGGGTCGAAAGCGAGGTGGGCAAGGGCACCACGTTCTACGTCGCGTTCCCGCTCACACCCACGCGGCGCAAAGAGGGCGGCGAGACCTTCTTGCTGGTGCTCGAGCCTGAGGATGAGCGGGTCAACGCGCTGCGGCGGCATTTCTCGGTGCGGGGCTACCGGGTGGTGCAGGTGAGCCAGCTGCCCGAGCTCGTCGCGCGGGCCACGACCCTTTACCCCCTGGCCGTGCTGATCAACCCCTTCTTGCCCCAGATGGCCGGCATCGAGGCCCTGCAAGAGCTCAAAAAGCGGCCCGAGACCCGGCTCATCCCGACCCAGTTCTTCACCCTCTTGCCCGCGGAGGATCGGGCGTACCTGCCCTGCACGTACGGCGTAACCACCAAGCCGCTCCAGGCCATGGACGTGAAGTACCTGATCCAAACCGCGGAGCTCAAGCCCGACGAGCCGGTGTTGCTGATCGACCGGCACGACCAGCACGCGGCCCAGGTGGCCGAGCACTTCCACGCGCTGGGTTACACCCAGCTCACGGTGGTGCCCGAGCTGCGGTTGCCCACCACCCCGCCCGCGCTGCTGCTCTGGGATTTGCTCGCGCCCGTCACCCGCTCGGCCCTGGAGACGGTACGGCGTTGGGTGCGGGAGGAGCAGCGCATTCGCTTCGCGGTGGCGTTGCTCGACCAGACCTTTTCTTCCGAGGCCCGGGCCCTGTTCTTAGAGCGGGTGCCGGTGTATCGCCAAATCTGCGCCACGGGCCAAGAGGATGGCCTGCGCTTGCTGGAACGGATGCTGTATTACCTGGAAGCCCACCTGCCCGTGCGGGAGGAGCGCTAACGCCCGCCCCGGGCTGGAGAGAGGATGATGGCAGCGGTCAAGATCCACGCGCGTTGCATGGACTGCGGGGCTACCTTCGCCTTTGACCCCGCGCAACCCCAATGCCCCACCTGCGGCAGCGAATGGCTGCAGGCCGAGTATGACTATGACCTGGCCCGCCACGTGTGGCTGGCCCATCTGCACGAGCGCCCTTTCAATGTGTGGCGCTATCACGAATTGCTCCC
The DNA here is from genome assembly GCA_013153335.1 of Chloroflexota bacterium. Lineage (GTDB taxonomy): Bacteria > Chloroflexota > Anaerolineae > Anaerolineales > DRMV01 > JAADEN01. The sequence continues at coordinate 3,102 of JAADEP010000193.1, read as the reverse complement.
CATCCGCGAGGCGCCTCCGAGCATCGCGATGGGCGCGGGCGGCACGCCCCTGTTGCCCTCCATCCATCTGGGCCCCATGCTCAAGCTGCCCCACCTCTACATCAAGGATGAGCGCCAAAACCCCACTTCGTCGTTCAAGGACCGGCAGGCGGCCGTCACCATCGCGACCCTCAAAGAAGCCGGCCTGACCGAGATGGTGGTCGCGTCGACCGGCAACGTCGCGATCGCGTATTCGGCCTTTGCCGCGCGCGCGGGCATCAAGCTCTGGGCCTTCCTCACGTCGTTGGTGCCCCAAGAAAAAATGCGTGAGGTCGCGATCTACGGCACCCGGCTGGTCAAGGTCACGGGGACCTACGACGAAACCAAGCAGGTCGCGGCCGAGTTCGCGCGGCAGCGCAACCTCTACATCGACCGGGGTTCCCGCTCCATCCCCACGGTGGAGTCGATGAAGACCCTGGCCTTTGAGATTGTGGAGCAACTGACCCAGGCCGCGCCCGACGCGCGTTACGGTCGCCTGCCTTGGCGCGCGCCCGATTGGTACCTGCAGGCCGTGAGCGGCGGCCTGGGCCCCCTGGGCGTGGCCAAGGGCTTTCGAGAGCTCTACCAAATGGGCTTGATCGACCGCATGCCCAGGCTGGGCATTGTGCAGGCCGCGGGCTGCGACCCCATGGTGCGCGCGTGGGAACAGGGCAAACCCGTGGCCGACCCCCTCCCGCGGCCCAGCACCCACATCACGACCCTGGCCACGGGCAACCCTGGCCGCACCTATACCCTGCTGTACGAGTATGTGCGCGAGCACGGCGGCACTTTTGTGCGCGTGTCCGACGAAGAGGCCTTCCGCGCGATGCACATGATGGCCAAGATGGAAGGCCTGTCCATGGAACCCGCGGCCGCGGTCGCGTTCGCGGGCTTGATCAAGCTGGTGCGGGAAGGCGTGATCCAGCCCCACGAGGTGGTGGTGGTCAACTGCACCGGCCATACCATGCCCATTGAGTCGCACCTCTTGGGCGAACGCTGGGCCCGGCACGTGGTGCTGGCCCAACGCCGCGCGCAACCCGCGCCCCAGGCACCGCAAGAAGGCCTGCTGGCCGCGCTCAGCAACCTGGCTGCGGAGCGCTACCCCCGGGTGCTCATTGTCGAGGACCACGAGCCCGCGCGCGTGTTGCTGCGCCGCATCCTCCAGTCCCTGGGCGATTACACCATCCTCGAGGCCAAAGACGGCTACGAGGCCCTGGAGATCGCGCAGCGCGAGGTGCCTGACCTCATCATCCTGGACCTGATGATGCCCGGCCTGGACGGGTTCGCGGTCTTGGATTCGCTCAAGGCCCATCCCGCGACCGCGCCCATCCCCGTGATTGTGGTGACCGCCAAGTCGCTGAACGCGGAAGAGCAAAAGCGTTTGCTCGAACGCGAGGCCCGCTGGCTGTACAAGGGCGAGTTCCTGAGCGACGAGTTTTTCGATGAAATTCGTTCCCTCCTGGCCCAGGTGCGCGACGGTACAGGTAAGGGATAAGCGCGTGACAAACGAACATCCACCCCGGTCGTCGTGCGCGCGGCCGGCGGAAAACCACGGCGGATCGCATGGCACCCTTCCGTCCTTCGAAGCAGGTACAGGGCACGGTCGCGGCCTTGGCGTCGGCCTTCTTTTTGGGCCTCACGCCCATCTTCGGCAAGCTGGCCATCCGCGCGGGCATGTCGCCCCTGGGCGTGGCCGCGTGGCGCACGGTGCTCGCGACCCTGTTGCTCTACGCGTTGCTGCGCGCGTTTCGCCCCCAATGGCTTTACATCCACACCCTGGGCTTGATCGGCAGCCTGCTGGCCGGCGCGATCAACGGCCTGGGCTCGCTGTTCTATTACAGCGCGCTCGCGCGCATCGACGCGTCGTTAGGCCAGCTGCTCTTCGCGCTCTATCCCATCTTCCTCAGCCTGTGGTTGTGGCTCGACCGTCAGCCCCTGAGCCGGTGGACGTGGTTGCGCATCGCGCTGGCCGTGCCCGCGGTGTATTTCTTGACCCAGACCGACCCCCGCGCGCCCGCGGATTGGGTAGGCGTGGGCATGGCCTTGTTCGCGTCCGCGATGTACGCGCTGCACCTGCCCATCAACCAGCGCGTGCTCTACGAAGCCCCCGCGCCCACGGTGACGCTGTATACGTTGACCGCGATGAGCGGCGTGGTCGCGCTGGCCTATGGCATCTTCGGCCCCCGCACCTTGCCCACGACGCCCGAGCGCTGGCAACCCCTCCTGGGCCTCACGCTGGTGACCTTTGCCTCGCGGCTGACCCTGTTCTTGGGCGTGAAGCACATCGGCGGGATGCAGGCCGCGCTGTTGGGCTTGGGGGAGCTGGCCGTGACCGTGTTCTTCGCGCATCTCTGGCTGGGCGAGACCCTGACGCGGCAGCAGTGGATCGGCGCGGGGCTGTTGTTGGTGGTGATGCTCTTGGGCTATTTTGACCAGAGCGGCCAACGCCCCCGGCCCCGGGGCCAGGGCTGGCTGCGCTGGCTCCAGCCGCCCGAGCTGCCCTGAGCCAAGGGAGGAGTTCCATGGTGTACAACCGGCTTTTGGCCACGATGATGGACCGGATCGCGGATTTGCTCGCGATTCAGGGGGAGGCTTCGTACCGGGTCCAGGCGTATCGCCGCGCGGCCCAGACCCTCGCGCGGCTGGACGAGGACATCCGCACCTATTGGATGCAGGGCCAGCTCGAGACCCTGCCCCACATCGGCCCCGCGCTGGCCAAGAAGATCGACGAGGTGTTGCGCACCGGCCGCCTGCGCTACCTCGAGCGCCTTGAGCAAGAGGTGCCGCCCACGCTCCTGGACCTGCTCGCGCTGCCCGGTCTGGGCCCGAGCCGGGTGCGTTTGCTATGGCAGCAGGCCGGCGTGACGTCCCTCGAAGACCTGGCCCGCGCGCTCGACGAAGGCCGGCTCGAGGGCCTCAAGGGGCTGGGCCCCAAGACCCTGGCCCAGCTGCGCGCCGCGCTGCGCCAGCGCACCGCGCCCCGTTGGCTGCTCGACCAGGCCTGGGAGGTCGCGCGCACGCTGGCCCACGACGCGGTCGCGCGTGGATGGGCCCTGCGCGCGCGACCGACCGGCGCGGTGCGTC
>JAADEP010000061.1 GCA_013153335.1 Chloroflexota bacterium | reverse complement strand
CCGAGCGCGGCTGCGACACCTGCGACACCTCGCCCTGCACCCAAAGGTCCTGCAGCTCATCCTGTTCTTGCAGCAGCCCGCGCACAAAGGTTAACACCTCGCCGACCGTCCACACGGGCGGGCGCAAGAATTCCTCGAGCAGGCTTTGGATGATGTCGTCTCCGGCCATCGCACTTATGCTTTTTGCGGCATCTCGGGATTCGCGGTCGGGCCCAAGGTTCGGTCGAGGAACGGCCCGGTGAGCACGGCCCACAAAATCGGCGCGAGCAGCGCAGCGAGCCCGCCTTGTTCATCGGGCAGGGCCACGCGCACCAGGCCATAGAGCCAAAACCACGCGCCGCCGAGTGCGTTGAGCAGCAACCACGTTGGCCAGGCCGACGCGGGCAGACGCAGAAGGAGGGCTTGTGCTCCCGCGACGGTTATTCCCCACAGCAGCGCGGCGCCCATGGCCCAAGGTGACGCGAGCCACGCGTCCATCCCGCCCGTACGCCGGAGCAGCCCGACGGCCAAGCCCCACGTCGGCAGGGCCCAGACCCAAGGCATTACCAAGGCCCAGGCCCAGGGCCGGGTGAGCCGCGGGCCCAGCGCGAGGCCTTGCCACAGGCTGACCCCAAAACCCAGGGCCAGAGCCAAGCCGGCCAAGCCCACGCTCGCGCGCCACGGGCTGGCCGGTGGACTCCATACCCGCGCGAGCGCGAGAAAGGGCCATTGAAAAAACAACCCGCCGGGGTACACACTGAGCAGCCGGCCGAAAAACGCGCCCAGAGCCATAGCCCAGATCCAGCGCGTGCTCAGGCGCCATTGCTTCATGCCCGCGCCTCCAGATGCAGCGTAACCCGCGCGCCGCGGGGCAAACCCAAGGCTTCCGCGGCCGAACCCCGGTTAACGATCAGCTCGACCAAGCCCGTGCTCCCGACCAGCGCGGCCGCTTCGCCTTCGGGTACATCGCCGAACGTGCGCACCAACGGCAGCCAGCGGCCATCCGGGAGCTCGACCCCGCGCGGAGAGCCGTACGCCCGCGGCGGGCCTTGCCGGAGCCAAGGCTCCAGGCGCCAGCCTTCGGCCTGGGGCACGAGGCGGCCAATGCTGGTCAGTACATTGCCGAACCGGTCCGCGTGCAAGACCTCGCCTTCGACGCGCGTCGCATCCCCATGACAGCGGGGGATGGGGATACGGACCAACGCAGACAGGGGCACCTCAGGGCCGAAGGCCGGGCCCGGCACGCCCAGCGCGCTATGCGCCGCGGCCGGTGCGAAGATATCCCGCCCGTGGAAAGTCGTGCTAACTTGCGCCCGTTGGTACGCGGGTTCCCGCAGCTCCCACGCGCGCGCGTGGGGCGCGAGGTGGAGGAGGTAAGTGAGCACCCCGTTATCGGGTGCGATAAACCGATGGGGCGGGATGTCCACCCGCAGCGCGCGGCGGGCCGTGCCCACGCCGGGGTCCACGACCACAAGAAACACCGTCTCGGGCGGGAAGGCCTCGCGGCTCTGCCAGAGCACAAACGCGGCCCGGGCGATATCGCCGGCCGGGATGTGGTGCGTGAGATCGAGGAAAGGCCCGGGGTAGCCCAGGCCGCGCATCACGCCCTTCATGATGCCCACATAGGGATCCAGCGTACCAAAATCCGTGAGCAAGGCCACCGCGGGCGCGACCATAGATCCTCCTGGCCGAGAATCTTCGTAAAGAGGATTGTACCGCAACGCGGTACGGCCTTGAGGGTGGGGGGCAATGGGCCTCCTGATATCGGGATGGTCTGCATCGCCCCCATGCGTTCACGCTTCGGCCCGGACCCGGACATCGACCCCTCCCTCGGCCTCCAACTCGGGTCCGGGCCGTTCGCCCTCTGAACGCCCAGCCCACAAACCCCGCTGCGGGCTTCGACGGCCTGCATTCCCACCCTACACGCCGCCCGCGCCCGGCTATTGCCTCGGCCTCTGATATGGCCCTGAAGCGCCTCCCGCCGTCCGTCGGATTTGCCAAGCCGGATGGGTGTCTATCCGGCGGGAAAGATTGACCAGGAAGTCCATAAGGATTATCATAGGGGTAGAACCCTGTCAATCCGGGCAGGATTGAACGCGAAGTATGACGGATTGGTTCGCATAGCGGCAAGTTGGGTTTGTGACAAAGGTCGACGGACGCGCGTCGGGAAAAGGAGGTCGCCATGGGAATGGGAGCGGGAACGAAGGCCAGCATCGTGGCAGGGTTGCTCATCGCTTGGCTCACGTGGAGCCTGAGCAGCTTCTGGGGCGCTCGCGGCGGGGAGACATCGGGCGGTGGCGCGGGTGGGACGTGGGGCGTCTCGGATCAAGCAGCAGCGGACGCGCACGAAGCCCTCGAGCGCTGGTTCCAAGCCCTGCGCGCGGGCGATTGCGCGGCCTTGGTCGAGGGGTTGGCGCGCTCCAGCCCCTTATGGGAAGGCCGGGCCGCGCTGGAGCTCGCGTGCGAGCAGGGCGAGGGCGGGGCTTGGGCTCAATGGCGGGCCGCGCGCGTGGGTCCGATCGTGGACGCGCGCAGTGACCGCGTTGTGTTCCGTCTCGAGGGCGTAGGGGATGACGCCTACGCGGTGATGGTGCTCGAGGACGGGGTGTGGCGCTACGCGGGTGACGTATTCACCGCGTGGTCGCCCCGGCCTGGGGTGTGCGAACGTGAAGGTCTGCAGGTGCTATGGGGCCCGGTTTGGGATCGGGCCACGGGCGTGAGCGTGGGCTTGACCTTAAAAAATGAAGGCGAAGGCACGCGGACCTGGCAAGCGCCGTGCGCGACCCTGGAATGGGCGGATGGGCAAACCGCGTCTGCGGCCACGTGCCCGGAAGTAGTCTTAGGCCCGGGCGACGTTTGGCGGGGCGAGTTGTTCTTCCCCAAGCCCGCGGAACAGCAGGGCCACCCGTGGGCCGCGCGGCCCCAGCGGGTGCAGCTGACCAACCTGCGCCAGGGTGACCAGACCGTCTCGTTGCGTTGCACCTGGCGCACGAGCACACCGTGAGTCGCACGGCGGCCCGGGGCTGTGGGTCGATCGTGGAGTAGGCTCTGAGCGGCTGTGCGGGGCGTGCCCCTTCGGCCTGGGCGAGCTGGGTCGGGCGCGCAGGCAGGCGATTGGGTTCAGACGCCCGCTAGAGCTCGGCGTGCCCTTTTCAACAGAATTTTTGGCCCGCCGCCCTTTATGCGCAAGCTTTCTCCCCGGGCTCCCCTTGGGCGCCGATTTTCGCCGCGAGCTTCGGCATGCGGGCAGGGGCGAGGCATATGCGCGATCCGGGCTGGCATGAGCGCGCGGTAGGGCGTCGGCCTCTCCAAAAACTCTGGGCATCCGCGGGGAAAACACCTGTAGCGTGAGTGTCTTCCAAAATTTCGTCGGTATGTGAGCCGATAGCGAAGGCGAAGAAGGGAGGGCTCGGTGGGTATCGGTCCGTGCAGGAAAGGCACCCGAACCTGAAGCCAATCGCCCGGGTCGTGCCGGGAATGTCCCATGGGGCGCATCTGCGGCGATTCCACGGCCCCCTTCGGCGTCGGTCGAGTACACTAACGGTCCACCTCTCGGCACCACGCCCCTTGCAATACTTTCGCCCCAGGCTGAACCCCAGAGGCAAGCTATGCCGCTGTATCCCTCCATGCGTTGGGTCACGACTGCCCCCGCTCGGCTTTCGATAGGACTCAGGGTCTACACCTCTGCCCTTTCCGACATCCCCACCTGCCGCCACCCGCGCACCATATATGAGGGTCGTCCCGATGCGCCTGCAGCTAGCGCTCGCCACGGTCGATGTCCTGATGGCCTGGTTCGTTCGGGGCAGACCTCGCCTTGCGAGGCTTATTAATTCTTGAAGAAGCCCTGCGAAGTTGCCATTTTAGCCTTGACAAAGGTCTTAGAGCGTGCTATACAGTAGGACGCACGAGGGTCAAAAAACACGTGCATTTCGCCGAACAAGAGTGCGCAGAGCACTCTTTTTGTCTTATAAAGGGGCCTTTTGGATGGAGTC
>JAADEP010000085.1 GCA_013153335.1 Chloroflexota bacterium | reverse complement strand
TACCCGCGCGTGCGCTTCGTATATGAGAAGCCCACGCCTACCCCCGTACCGACGCCAGCTCCAGCCCCGGGCGGCGGATAACCCGAAGGCTAAGCATCTTGGTCAGGGGAAGGTGCGCGTGCCTCGCGCGCGGCTTGCAGCTCTGCGAGCAGCTCCTTTGCTCGTTGCAGGCGGATTTGCCCTTCTTCGACCATACGCCGCGCGATGCGTTCCACCCAGGGGCCTTCGGCGCCGGCAGCCATCGCGATCTGCCGAGCGTGTAAGCGCATATGCCCGCGCTGGATGCCCTCGGTGGCCAAAGCGCGCAAAGCGGCCAAGTTCTGCGCCAGGCCGACCGCGGCCAGAATGCCGGCCAACTCTTGCGCGGTCTTGACGCCGAGCAGGCGCAACGCAGCTCGAGCCGCAGGATGGGCGCGGGTCGCCCCCCCGATAATACCGACGGCCATGGGCAGCTCGAGCGAACCGACCAAATGCCCTTGGGCGTCGACTTCCCACGTGCTGAGCGAGGTGTAACGCCCGTGGCGCGCCGCGTACGCGTGTGCACCGGCTTCGACCGCGCGCCAATCGTTGCCCGTGGCGATCAGCACCGGGTCAATGCCGTTCATAATACCCTTGTTGTGTGTCGCAGCCCGATACGGGTCAGCCGCGGCAAAGGCCCACGCGGCCACGATGCCATCACGCACCGTCTCACCCGCGTACTCTCGAAACGCCAGGGCCTCGGGGGGAATGCGGACCCACGCGCGAGCCAATCGTCGATCGGCCAAATTGCTCAAAATGCGCAGGACCGCGCGGCCGCCCGTCAAAGCTTCTAGCGCGGGGGCCAACCGTTCGCACGCGGTGTTCACCGCGTTCGCGCCCATCGCGTCCCGCACGTCATAGTGCAGATGCACGACCAAAAACGTGCCCAACGCCGGATGCTCTAGCAGTCGGACTTCCAAGTCACGCGGCCCACCGCCCGCGCGCTGTAAACTCGAACTCGGGTCGCGCAGCTCCTCCAACAATTGCGCTTTGTGCGCGAGGATGCGCATCCGAGCCGCGTGGGGTGCGGGCACGTCCACCAACTGGATTTGCCCGATCATAACGGGCGGGTCCGCGTGGGCGTGAAAGCCGCCGCCCGCGCGAGCGATTTTGGCCATGTGCGACGCGGCCGCCACAATCGAAGGCTCCTCCACAGCCATGGGGATGAGCACCTCGCGGCCGTTGATCACGAAATTGGTGGCCACGCCCAAGGGCAGCGCGTACACCCCGATGACGTTCTCGATCATCGTATCCGCTTGTTCGACTGTCAGACCGGGCTCACCGACGAGGGCCGCGAACGCCTCGGGGCTTAGCAAACCCATGCGCATGAGGCGCTCCCGGCGTTCTTCCCACGAAAGGCGATGAAACCCGGGCAGCCGGGATGTAAAAGTGGTCGATGTCATCCCGTACGCTCCTGGGGTGGTGCTGGTGAGGCCCAATCGCGCGCGCCGCGTAAGAACGCATCCCCGGGCATAGGCCGCTTTCCTGGCGGCTGGACCTGTTCCAAGACCAGCACGCCTTCGCGCGTGCCCACTGCGGGCCATCCCTGCCATACCAGCCGCACCCCCGGGCCGGGCGAAGGCGCGTCAGGGACGGCGCGCGCTTGCAAGACCTTCAAGTTGCCGCCGCGCCAGGGCAGAAACGAACCCGGCCAGGGGTAAAACGCGCGCACTTGTCGGGCTAAATACGTCGCGGGGCGCGTGAAGTCGAGCAAGCCGTCGGCTTTTTTGAGCCGAGGCGCGTACGTAGCCAAGCGCTCGTCTTGGGGTTTCGGCCGCAAATCACCGGCCAAATACGGCGGGATGGTCTCGACCAGAAGCTCCGCGCCCATGCGGGCCAAGCGTTGGCTTAGCGTCAACGCATTGTCGTCGGGACGGATGAGGGTCGCGCGCTGACTCAAAATCGGGCCGGTATCCAAACCTTCGTCCATCAACATAATGGTCACGCCGGTTTGCGCATCGCCGTTGAGCAGCGCGTATTGCACCGGGGCCGCGCCGCGCCAACGCGGCAGGAGCGACGCGTGCACATTGAGCGCGCCATGTCGTGGCAACTGCAGCACTTCCGGTTTGAGGATCTGGCCGAACGCGGCTACCACAATTAAGTCCGGGTCCCAGGCTCGCAATTGGGCCAGCGCTTCAGGCTCGGTTAGGCGCCGCGGTTGAATGACTGGCAGGCCCAAGGCCTGAGCTCGGGTTTTGACCGGCGGGGGTGTCAAGCGGCTCCCGCGGCCCGCGGGCTTGTCAGGCTGGGTGACCACGCCGACCACCGGAAAGTGTTCGACCAAGGCTTCAAGCACAGGCAGCGCGAACTCGGGCGAACCCATAAACACGATACGCGGCGCGCGAGGGGTCATGTGTCCTCTCCCTCATCCAACAAACCGGGCAACAAGCGAACGAGAATCCTTTCCTTCTCAAAATCGAATTTGCGGATGACATCCTGAATGACCGGAAGCAGCACCCGCCGGCCGGTTTCGTCTTCGACGATGAACACATCATTCGCGCCGGTCTCCAAGATCTCGACCAAACGCCCCAACGGACGCCCGTCCTCGGTCTGAACCTGAAAGCCCAACACTTCGAAATCGTAGTATTCGTCCTCATCGTGAAGCGGGGCCACGTGCTCCTCAGGGATGGTCACCCATTGGTTGCGGAACATCTCCACCGCGCTGCGGTCGGGATAGCCTTCAAAGGCCAACAACAGATGCTCACCCAAAGGGCGGACGGAACGGATGGTGAGGGGAATGTGACGCGGGCCCACATAAATCACCGCGCCGGGCAAGAAGCGTTTCTGCGGGATATCGGTCAGGACCTCAAGGATCATCTCGCCCTTGAGCCCGTGGGGGCGACGCAGCCGTCCAATCACAACCCGACCGCCCGAGCGCTGGACGTCATCCCAACGTAGACTGCGGCCATAGGCGCGCGGCCCCCGGCCAGCCTTCTTGCGCCGAGCCATGGTCACTCCTCCTTTGGGATGTCCGTTGCTTCTACGATCTCCAGTTCGTACAGCCGGCCTTCTTGCAAGGCCAAAATTTGAAGCAAAGCCCGGATCGCGTCGGCCACGCGGCCGCCACGGCCAATCATACGCCCCAGGTCTTCCTTCGCGACCTCGACCTCAATGAGGTGGCTTGCGCCCCCGCGCACTTCCACAACGTAAACCTTATCCGGCCGGGTCACAATCGAACGGGCAATATATTCGACCAACGTTTTCGCTCGACTGGGATGACCGCGCATACTTCCCCCTTGTCCATCGACACAGAAACAAGCAAGGGCGACCGAAACGGGTCGCCCACCAAAACCAAACCGACCTCACCCGCGCTCCCAGAGACGGAGCCGGAGAGGTTATTTGCCACCCTCGCGGGGATGAGGATGTTATGCCGCGTTTTCGGATGACGCGATGGCCGAAGCCTCGCTGGTCTTGCGGCCCGGTGCGAAGGGCGCTTGGGCGGCCGCGGCTTCTTCCAACAGCGTGGCCAAATCCTCGCCCTGCTTGAACCGCTCATACCGTTCCCACAGCCCAATCGTGCGGAAAATACGCTCGACCGACTCCGACGTCTGGGCCCCGTTTCGCAGCCAATAATACACCCGTTCCTCGTTGACCACGATCGTAGGCGGATGGGTCCGAGGGTTATAAAACCCGAGGTTCTCGAGATACTTGCCGTCGCGCTTCACCCGGCTATCCGTCGCGACAATGCGATAACTGGGCTGATTCCGCGCGCCGACCCGGCGTAAGCGGATGCGGACCATAGGATTTGTCCTCCTTATGGTTAGGATGGCTCAGATAATCCCACAAAACAAGGCGAAAGCCGAAAGGGCTTTCGCAGGGCCCTATTATACCACCCTCGCTTTGGGGAGCAAGCGCGATGGGCCATGCGCGAGGCTGTTTCCACATGCGAACGGCGAGGCCGCCGTGTACTACGCCGCGGAACGGGTTCGCCTCGAGGCGAAAAACGGCCCGTGC
>JAADEP010000007.1 GCA_013153335.1 Chloroflexota bacterium | reverse complement strand
TCTTGCACAATCACCGAGTGCAGGAATGCGGTTCCGGTGAGCCAGGGCATAAACGCGGAAATCTCGACCGGGTCCCAGCCCCAGTAGCCGCCCCAGCCCAGCACGTCATACGCCCAACGGGAGCCCAGGATCAAGCCCAAGAAGAGGAACAACCACGCGGCCAAAGTCCATGGCCGCGTGAGCCGGATCCAACGGGCGTCCACGCGGCGGGTGACCAGGGCCGCCATCGCGAACGCGTAGGGGATCACGAAGCTCACGAAGCCCAAATAGAGGAAGGGCGGGTGCGCGACCATGCCCGGGTGCCGAAGAAGCGGATTCAGGCCGCTTCCATCCCGAGGCGTGAAGCCCCTTGCGCCCGGGGGCGGGAACAAGTAGGCTTCGATCGCGCCCGAAGGAAGGAGCCAAAACCGGCGGAAAGGGGGTTCCAGAACCGTGTTGAGGAAGAGGAAGAAAGCTAACGTAAGGGACGTAAAAAACACGACCCAGGGCAGGAACTCCCGGTCGCGGTGCCAATCACGCAGACCGACCGCAAACGCGAACGCGGACATCAGCCAGGACCAAAACAGCAGCGAACCGGCCTGGCCGCCCCAAAGCGCGGTCACGCGCAAATAAAGGGGCATGGCCCGTTCTGAGACCGAATGCACATATTCGACCTCAAAGTGGTTGTAGGCCAGCAGGTACATAAGGATGAGGTTCGCGGCTGTGAGCAAGGGGAAGATGGCCAGCATCGCGTTCCGCGCGCTCCACTCCAAGGCCGCGTTGCGCTTCCGCGCGCCCAACAAGGCCGCGACCGTAGCGTAAAGCGAGAGCCCAAAGGCTACCAAGGTGAAGGCGTAGCCCAGCAAGGCGAGCATGCAGCAACTCCTTTTCGGCTATTGGCCCGAGCTGGCCTCGGGGGACGCGGCTTCGTACTTGGTCGGGCACTTGAGCAAGAGCTCATCCGCGTAGAACACGCCGTCCTCGCCCAAGGTGCCGGTGACAATAGCTTGGGCTTCGTTGCGAAGCAAGTCGGGCTTCACGCCATGATAGACCACCTCGATGCGTGGCCGATCCGGGTCGCGCACCGCTTCGGCCAGCACCGTGGCCATCCCCCCCTGGGCTTCGACCTCTTTCAAATCGCCAGGCACGTGCGCGATGGTGAAGCGTACGACCAAATTCTCGGGGTCGTAAAAGATGGTGTCGCCGATCACCGCACCCGAAACTCGGATCTTTCGCCCAGCCACCTCGTCCTTGCGCGCCAGCAATTCTTCCACGGTCAGGAAGTATTCCGTACCGGTTTGAAGCGAGGAGTATATCAGGTAGGCCGCGCTAATCAGGATGAGGAACACACCGATCAAATACTTGCGATTCCCCATAACTTTGCCTCCTTCAGAAGGTCACCCTTTCCGCAATGCATGTGCCCATACCCCGCAAAGGTGAGCACGGAAAACGCCGTGTTTGTGCCTGCATTCACAACCTTAGGCCCAAGGCATTGCCCTTGGGCCTGCGGGGCTAATTTCGATTGTATGAAAGCCAAATTAAGGGCCCCTTAAACGGCTTTCGCCGGGGGGCGCAAAAAAACCGCCCCCGACATGGGGGCGGAACCCAGCCAAACGGGCCGATCAACGCAGCGGCGTGCCACACATGCGGCAAAAACGGTCACCAGGCCGCGCGCGGGTGCCGCATTGCGGGCAATAGCGGGCTTCGGCCTCTTCGGGCTCGCCCGCGGGCGCCTTGGGCTTGAACCGCAACCGGCGGCGCCGGCTTGCGCTCGACTTGGGCACGACCTCGGCTTGACTGCGCCAGAACATCCAGCCCGCGAGGATCAGCAAAAACAGACCCAGGCCACCCAAGACCCACGGGCCCCAACGGACGAACTGTTCGGCCAGGGAAAACCCGCGTCCGGTCTCCGCGGGAGCGGGCGCGGTGCCGCCGGCCGGGGTCGCCTGCATCTGAGGCGGGTTGATCTTCTCCACGCTCAAGACGTCGTCGGGTTTGACATACGTCACCGTGAGCTGGATTTGATCCTCGGCGCGCAACGCGCCGAAATCTTTGACAAAGTGCATCAAGCCCTCGACCCCAGGTTCACGCGTGTCTTCGGGCGGGTCGAGGGTGAGCATGGTCGCGGTTGCGGGCTGCTGCACGCTGACCACAAACCGGTCGACCGCGACCCCACCGGGCCAAACAAAGGTATAGCGTCGGGTATCGCCTTCCCGTTCGAGCTTGTCGTAATACTCGAGCTGCACATCGAGGGCGTTGGCCGTGATGTAGACCCATTGCCATTCGCCCTCGACCTTGGTGGTATACGCGGCGTTGATCGGGGGCGCATCGGGCGACACGCGCACCGCGACCGCGAAGGGGTCGCCGACGCGAGCGGGGATGCGCAGCGCGACTTCAGCGGGCAAGAGGGTGTCTTCGGGCAGGCGGATGAAGTACAGGACCAGCATTTCGGGGCGGTCATATTCGGGCCATAACTCGACAAGGACCTGACGAAGACGCTCAACCGGCTGGGCTTCTTGCGGCGTGGAAGCAGCCCAGCCCACGAAGAGCATCCCCAGGGCCCCCACCGCGAGGGGCCAAAGTCGTCGCCACATGATGGAGCCTCCTCCTGGGCCAAGGTGATGCGCCGGCCGCGATTGTATCACGCCCTTTGGGCTCACGCTCGCGGCTCTGACGTTTCGGCCCTCGTCTTGGAATTGCGTTGTTGCAGCTCTGCGAGCACCTGGTCCGGCGGGATCTCCAGGGCCGCGAGGAGGACCAAGACATGATACGCCAAATCCGCGACCTCTTCCACGACCCGTTGGGGACCCTGCCCTTTGGCGGCCAGGATGACCTCGATAGCTTCCTCGCCGATCTTTTGCAAAATTCGATCCAACCCGGCATGATATAGGCGGGCGGTGTAGGAACGTTGCGGATCAGCTTGAGTGATACGTTGCCGCAGCAACTGATACAGGGACTGGATCCACGGGTCCATGGCTACCTCTCCGGGTCGGTTGGGGCGAAGGCCAGCGGGCGCCAGCCTTCGCCATCCCAGGCTCGAAAGAAACACGAGGTCGCGCCCGTATGGCAGGCCGGGCCCTGGGGCTCGACCAACACCAACAGGGTATCCCCGTCGCAATCGACGCGCAGGTCCACCACGCGTTGCGTGTTGCCCGAGGTCGCGCCCTTGTGCCAAAGGGTTTGCCGGCTGCGCGACCAAAAGTGCGTCTCGCGCGTGCGCAGGGTCTCGGCCAGGGCGGTCTCGTTCATATACGCGAGCATCAGCACCTGGCCGGTGCGCGCGTCCTGCACAATCGCGGGGATGAGCCCCCGCTCGTCAAACCGCAACACGGCCCGTAAGGCCGGAGGCAGCCCTGGGCGCGGTTGCTCGCTCATTTGGATTTCGCCTCCCGTACCCGGCGCAAGATACGCTCTTGCAAATCTGAGGGCAGCTCGATGGGTACTTCGCGCAAACTCGCGCGCACAATGCGCACGGTTTTGGCCAATGTGTCCAGGTACAAGCGGCAATCCGGGCAGTGCTGCAAGTGCGCTTCCAGCGCCTCGCACAGTTCTTCTTCCAGCTCGCCGTCGACGTATTGCGAAATCGGGTCCAGCCACTGACGGCACGCCGAGGACATTGACCGGCTCATAGGGCCGCCTCCGACCTCTGGGACGCACTTCCTTGAAAATAGCGGGCCAGGGCTTCACGCAAGCGAAGCCGGGCCCGGGACAGGCGGGTCTTCACCGCGTCGGAGCTAATGCCCAAAATCTCCGCGGTCTCCCGGGTGGAAAAGCCCTCCACATCCCGCAGCAAGAACACCACCCGCAACGCGGGCGAAAGCCGTTGCACCGCACGCTCCAACACTTGGCGCATCTCGGCCGAAAGCGCGGCCTGTTCAGGCAAAATCTGCCACTGGTTGAGCAGAATTTCGTCAGGATACGCGTCGTCGCCTTGCAACGCCTCCAACGAAAAGATAGTCGGGTTCTTCCGCCGCAGTTGCATCAGCGCCTCGTTGGTCGCGATGCGGTACAACCAGGTAGAAAGGCGGGCCTGTCCTCGAAAGTCGCCCAAGTGTTGATATGCCTTGAGAAAGGTCTCCTGCAAGGCATCTTCCGCGTCTTGCGGGTCTTGGAGCAAGCGCAGCAGATGCCGATATAGGCGCGGGGCATATTCTTGAATGACGGCGACGAAGGTTTGATCGTCGGCCGCGGCCATTCCACCTTCTTGACCCGGCATACGTCCTCCTCGCCCGGCCGCCAGGGGAGGGCTGGGCGTTATCCCTGACTTTGCTCCAAATACACCGTGCGGATCGGATACGGAATCTCGATCCCTTCGCGGTCAAAGGCCTCTTTGATCGCCTGAAGCGCGGTGCTCTTGGCCTGGAAGATATCGGTCTCGCGGGTGTCAACCCAGAAGTACAAGGTGAAGTCAATGGACGACTCGTTGAACGTGTGGAACCAAAGCCAGGGCGCGGGTTCCTCGAGCGTTCCAGGCAACAAGCGCACCGTATCCAGCGCGACCTCATGCACCTTGGTCAAGTCGCTGTCGTAGGCCACACCGACGTCGATCTCGATGCGGCGCCGCGGGGTGCGGGAGTAGTTGACCAGCGACGAGGTGAACACATCCGCGTTGGGGATGAGCACCAAACGACCGTCTAACGTGCGCAGCTCGGTCGCGCGCAGGGTGACATCCTCGACCTGGCCGAGGTAGCCCTGCACTTCGATCAAATCGCCGATGTCAAAGGGCTGCTGGAGCAACAGCAGCACACCCGAGACCAGGTTGCGGCTCACGTCTTGCAGGGCAAAGCCGACCGTAAAACCGAGGATGCCCAGGCCAGCGAGAAAGGCCGTAACCTTGAACCCGGCTTGCTGCAGCGCGACCAGCGCGCCCACAATGATGAGCCCCCACCGGGTCAGTCGGACCAACAGCAGCGAAACCTCAGGGTCAACCTCACGGCGGCGCAAGATGTTGTGCAACACCTTGGCCAGCAAGCCCGCCAGATAGAGGCTGACCACAAAAATGACCAACGCGGCGATCAACTTGGGGATATACGTGACCGCCTGAGCGAGCGTTTCTTGAAGCCACAGCTCCATCGTTCAACCCTCCCTCGAAATGGATTTGTAGCCTTTTCGGCCAGCTACCGAATAGCGAGCGACCGCGCCCCGCGCGGCCCCGAGCATGCGGCCCGGTTAAGGTTGCGCGGGTTCCGTAGACGCCCCCGCGTTGGGCACCGGGCCTTCCACCGGAGCAAAGGCCAAAACCTGGCCCCGGCTCGCGTCCACCACCCAGACGACCTTGCGCCCGGGATCCCAGGCCACGCCGTTGATGACGCCGAGCGGCTGGTCCTCAGGGCCGTACCACGCGTACAACGGCTGCCCTTGCGCGTCATAGACCAACAGCCGATGCGCCTCGGGGTCCGAGGCGTACACCCGGCCCTGGTCGTCGACCGCGAGGTACGGCTTGTTCTCCATACCCTGGCCGAACCAGCCGTACACGTCCCACGTGCGCAACACCGTAAGCATGTCGTCCGTCCACTGCAGCACCTGAATGCGCTGGTTCCACGTATCCGCGACGTAGAGCAGGCCGTCCGCGTCTAAAGCCAGGCCGACGGGCTCATCGAATTGGCCTGGCAACGCGCCCGCGCCGCCGATGCTGTCGATAAACGTGCCGTCTTCGCGGAAGACCACCACGCGCTTGTTGCCCGTATCGGTGATATACACCCGGCCCTGGTCATCCACCGCGACATCGCGCGGGCCCCAGAAGGTTTGGGGTGGGTCGTCAAAGGTCGTCCACACCTGCAGCAACTCGCCGGTGGGCGAAAAGACCTTGACGCTGTAATTCCACGTATCCGCCACGTATACGCGGCCATCCGGGCCCACCGCGATGCCCCAAGGCTCGTTGAGCTGCTCAGGCCGGGGCGCGTTAGGGTCGGTCGGGCTGCCCCATACGTGCAGCACCTCGCCCGTGTCGGGGTCGAGGTGTTGGATGCGGTGGTTGAACGTGTCGGCGATGTATAGCGAGCCGTCGGCCGCGACCGCGACATCCCGTGGGCCCTGGAACTGCCCCAACCCCGCGCCGCGCTGGCCCAGCACATACACGGGCTCGGTGAACACCGCGCGCTTCTCAAAGGGGTCCTCAGGCTGCAGATCCGTGCTTGGGCGCAGGCCGAATTCCCACATCTTGGCCGCGACATCCTTGCGAAGGTACATCCGCATCCGGTCCGAGGGATTCCAGTTCGACAACCGGAGGTCATCCCGGTTCTTGAGCTGCGCGTAGAGGGAGAAATCGCGGTTCAGCCAAATTTGGAAGAGCGCTTTGCGCATCTGCGGGTCAAGCAGCGCGTTCTTGATGCGCTCCCAGGTGAGGTTGCGGTAATCCTCCATGGGCCAGACCATGCGGATGTACTCGATCTGGTAATACAGGTTGCCCACGACCGGCTCGATTTTGCCATAATTGCGCGCGCCGACCAAAATCACCGGCACATCACGCAGCGCGCGCGTGGGCTCAGAGCCGTAATAGCGTTGGTTCGTGTAATTGCGGAAGTACCAACTCATGGGCCATGACACCGCGTCGTCGTACGCGACGGGCATATCCCGGCCATCGTAGAGGCGAAACGCGATGGCCTCAATTTGGTCCACGGCCACGCGCACCCCGTGTGCGGAGTGGGCATAGACCAAAAACTCGTTGGCCTGGTCATAATGGATGTAAGCCGCCTGGTACGCGGTGTGCCAGGTCAGACCCGCGAGCACCGCGAAAAAGGCCAGGGTCAACGTCACGGCCAGGCTTTTGAGCGAGAACTGCGTCCCAAGCCGGACGAGCGCCCATGCGCTGATCAAGACGATCAGCGCAAGCAAGAACACGTCGCCAAGCCAAAGCAACGCGTCGAGGGTGCGCGCGCTCAAATTCGGCCAGGGCTGGACCAGGACTTTGCTCATCAGTCGGCTCAGGCCGAGCACGAAGAACACGGCCGCGGCAAACAGCGCGACCAGGGATGACCACGCGCGCCAGGGCCAATCGAGCTGGGCGACCAGTCGGCCCAACCACCAGCCCGTGGTCAGAATCATCGGCCACGCGATGTGCACCGTGAGCCAGGGCATCTTCTCCCCGGCCAGGGTGTAGGCCAGGACGCTGGTCAGGCTCCAGTACCATAGCAACGCGAACGCGAGCTGCGAAGGGTCCCTTTCAGGCGCTGCGGGCCGGGCCGAAGCTTCGTAGCTCGGGAAAAGCCATTGCTTCAACCGGCGGGCGAATTGCGTCAGGCCCGCGAGCAAAAAGCCCAAAGCCGGCAGATACTCATAGATGGGGATGTGGATGACCAGGTAGTAGTACCAAGGCTGGTTCCCGCGTTTGACGCCTTGCTGCGCGAGCCAATACCCGAGCGAACCCACAAT
Source organism: Chloroflexota bacterium (assembly GCA_013153335.1). GTDB lineage: Bacteria > Chloroflexota > Anaerolineae > Anaerolineales > DRMV01 > JAADEN01. The sequence continues at coordinate 10,152 of JAADEP010000007.1, read as the reverse complement.
GCCGCTCGCGAAGCCCGCGATGTTGGTGAACGCCGAAGTGTAAAAGAAGGTGAACACGGCCCAAAAGAGCAACGCCTGGGGCCACCACCGACGCCAATCCCAAAGCCAAAACACCAGGCCCACGCCCAGCGCGAAGAACAGGCTCACAAACCCCGCATTGAGGATCACATCGCCCATGGTGAGGGCCGAGGCGTCCACGTAAACATCGTGCCCCTTCTTGGCGATCGAGACCGCGAAAGGCGCGAGCATGGGCATGATGAGGCTCAACTGCAGCACGATCAGGTGCACTTCCCGCAACACGCGTAGTTTGCGCCGGCCATAGCCCAGCACCAGCACGAGCACACCCAGGCCCAGCGCGATCAGCGCGGCCCAGAAAAACAGCTTGGTGATCGAGGAAAGCGCTCCGGACGAGAGGAAGGTGGTCTGCCCCCCCTGGGCGGCTAGCATGGACATGCGGCTTTGAATGAGCACCCCCAAGGCCGCCAACACCCCGGCGGTGAACAACGCAAAGGAGAGGACGTATTTCAAGGTAGGGCGCTGCCAGGGCGTGTTCATCGTGTGCAACAAGACCAGCAAGCCCAAGAAAACCAGGGCTTGCGCGGTGTAAATAAAGGACGTTTCTTTGGCCGTGTAATGCAGGATGGTGACGCCCGTGAGCCAATACAGGTACCGGTCCGCGCCGGTCTCGAGGTAGCGCAAGATGGCCCAGAGCATGATCACGCCAAAGAGCGCGACAAAGGCTTCGTTGCGCGCGTAGCGGCCATAGTAGAGCATGTAGGGCGAAATCACCATCAGCCCGGCCGCGATCAACGTCCCCCAGCGGCCCAGGTAGCGGCGCCAGGGCCATAGCGCGAGCACAGTGAGCACGCTGGCCACCGCGTGGGGGATGCGCGAGGTGAAGTCGTTATCGCCGAACAGGAAGTAGGTCAGGGCGATGAGGTGAAATTGCAGCGGGCCGTGCATCATGGGCGTGTGCTGGTAACCCTGGCCTTTGTAAAAGCGCCAGGAATAATACACATGCAGGCTCTCGTCATGGCTCATAACCCGCACGCCCAAATCCACAAACCGGGTGAGGACGGCCACCAGCACGATGCCGCCGAACAGTACATGCTCCCAGCGCACCGGCCAACCGGGAACCACCGGGCGGTCGAGCCAGGAGCGCGACGTCGTGTTTGGGGAATCCTTCAAGGGGTCACCTCCGCCCTTCAGCGTGGACTCGCGCCACCGAACATCAAGGGTCTATTTTATACCGATTTGGCCGTGGGGCGAAGTGCAATTTTGCGCGAGCATAAGGCGCACGTCGAGGGCCTTTACCACAGAAGGGGGGAATGGGCCAGCACCCAAAGCACGGTCTCGACGATCTCGATGAGGGCGCCGTACAAATCGCCCGTCAAGCCCGGGACCCGTTCGCCCAGGCCATAGACGAAGAGGTGCACCAAGAGCAGGGTGATCAGCCCGAAGGCCCAACCGGGGGCCAAGAGCAGCGAGACCACAACCGCGAAGCCGGTCGCGAAGGCGAGATCGCGCGGCCGGCTGTAGGCTTTGAGCCCGTGGCCCAGGCCCTGCTCGCGCGCGTAGGGATAACGGACCACAGCCCACACCGCGGCCCAGCGGGCCCACATGGGCGCGAGCAACAGGGCCTGCCACGGCACGCCGGTGCCCAGGGCCGCCATTTTGGTGCCGAAGACCACCAGGGCCGCGGTGACGCCGAACGCGCCGACACGCTCATCGCGCATGATGCGCAGCCGTTCTTCGGGCGTATGGCCGCCGAAAAGGCCATCGGCCGCGTCCATCAAGCCGTCGAGGTGAAAGCCGCCCGTGAGCAACGCGAGCAGGGGCGCCAGGAGCCACCCGGCCATGGTCGGCCCCAGCAGGATCGAGGCCACGCGCGCGAAGGCCCAAAGCCCCAGGCCCAACCCAAGCCCGATCGCGGGGTAGCAAGCCAGGCTCCGGGCCCGGCGCTCGGGCGGGAGCGATTCGGGCGCGGCCGGCCAGGGCACGACGGTGAGCATCGAGCCCGCGGCCCAACACGCGGCCCATACGTCCCGCAGCCTGGCCGCGACGCGCTCAGTCAGGGTTGGGTGCATGCGCTGCCTCCTGGTCGGACGCGCGGCCTTGGGCCTGCTGAATGCGCTGATACACCTCGCGACGCGGCCAACCGCTGGCCCGAGCGAGCTGGCGGGCCAACGCGGAAGGCGCTTCGCCCTGGGCCAACCCGCGCGCGATGGCTTGCTCCAACGCGGCTTCGGGCCAGCGCGCGTCGGGCTCGGCCGGCGCCTTCGGGCCCAGGACCAACGTGAACTCGCCCCGCGGGGGATGCTCGCGGAAATGCGCCGCGGCCTGGGCTACGGTCCCGCGCCAAAACTCTTCGTAGCGCTTGGTCAACTCGCGACCAACAGCCAGCGCGCGGTCGGGCCAGAGCGCGGCCATATCGTCCAACGTGGCCAAAAGCCGATGCGGGGCCTCGAGCAGCACCAACGTGTGGGGCCACGCGTCCCAATCTTGCAGCCAGCGCCGGCGCTTCGCGGCCTTCCGCGGGGGATAGCCCGCGAACGCGAAAGGCACGGCGGGCAGCCCGGACGCGACCAGCGCGGTCAACACCGCGCTCGGGCCGGGGATGGGCACCACCGTGTGCCCCGCGTCCAAAGCCGCGCGCACCAAGGCATAACCGGGGTCGTGCAGCAAGGGCGTGCCCGCGTCAGAGACCAGGGCCACGGTCTGGCCTTGGTCAAGCGCGCGCAAGAGCCGCGGGGCCTGCCGCGCGTGGCTGTGTTCGTCGTAACGCACCAGGGGGGTGGAAATCTGATAATGGGCCAGGAGCTGCGCGGTACGCCGGGTGTCTTCGGCCGCGATCCAATCGGCCTCTCGCAACACGCGCAGCGCGCGCAGGGTGATGTCTTCCAGGTTCCCAATAGGGGTGGCCACCAGATACAAGGTGCCCGGCATCCTCCCTCCGCGGACGGGGCTCGAACCCAGGGCCGAGAAAAAGAAACGCGGCGGGCACCCCCGCCGCGCCAACCCTCGGCCTCAAGTTTACCACGCTTCAACCGCGCTGTCGTCGCCGTCCTGGGAAGCGCTGTTCATGGCCTCGTCCAGGGCTTGCTCGACCTCCGCGCGGATTTCGGCCTCGACCGTGGCCTCAGCCTCACCCGAAGCCTTGCTCCCGCGCTCTTTGAGCACCACGACCTGCTCTTGCAGCGTGCGGCTCAATTCCGCGACCTGCTCTTGCAACTGCGCGACCGTCTTCTCCAGCTTGGTGCGCGCCTCGCCCGAAACGCTCGCGGCGCGGTCCTTGAGCTCCACGCTCTTTTCCTTGAGCAGCGTGCGCACTTCCTCACCCGGTTGGGGCGCGTAGAGCAGCGCGACAATGGCGCCCAGCGCGCCCCCGACGATCATGCCGGCGAGAAAAGCTCCGAAATCATTGCGTTCTGACATGGCCACCCTCCTAAGTTCGCGAAGGATTCAAGATCTCGTGACTCAACGGCGCCGAGGGCGGGTCCGCAAAACCGTCGCCACCGCCCGGGCCATGGCCACATACTTGCTCATCTTGATCACGGGTTCGGCAACGTGCTTGCTCACGAAGTTCACCGTCCCCTGGACCGTGCTCACCGTCTCTTGGGTGCTGTGCAAGATGGGCTTCAGCTCTTCGTGCAGCATATGGATGAGCACGGCCAATTGGGCCAACAGAATGACCAACGCGACGCTGGTCAAAAAGCCGACCAGGGCCAGGAAGATGATGACGATATCCCGAATGCGGGCTGTGGGCGTGGTGGGCAACATCAACCACCACGTGACCCCGCCGCACAAGAGCAGCAGCGCGATCACCCCAGCCAGCCCGTACCACTTCCACCTGCCCGAAGGCGCCTTGGTCACCTCCGGGCCTGCAGGTAAAGCTTGCGTTTCTTTCGCCATGGTCCACCCTCGCCGCCTCGATTATACATCAACTTCGCGCTTCGCGCGCGGCGCTTTGCCGATTTCGGGCTGCTTCTGCCGAAGACCCCTGCATTTAGACGCAAGAGCCGGGGATAAGGTCACATCCTGAGAAAGAAATCGGCCCCAAGGGCCCACGGCCCCAACCCAGACCGCGCGGCCATACGACAAAACGCACATCTTGCTCTTAGTTCGCGGGGAGGCCCACGCGCGCAATGCGGCTTTTGGTACAATATCTCCATCCTGAACCTACCTTCGGCCCCGAACCCAGGCCGAAACGGCTCGCGGACGAAGGCCTCGCGCCTTCGAGGACCCTTCCAAGGAGCGCACCATGCTTACCTGGCCAGAGAAGATCCTGTTTGCCCTCGCGGTTCTGCTCACGGCGTGGGCCGGCTATCGAGAGGCCAAACGGCTGTATCGCATCATTACCTCGGGCCGGGGCCAACCCGATTGGTCTGTGGCCCGACGCCGGCTTTGGCACGCGATCACTGAATGGGCGACCCTGCGGCGGGTGTTCTTCACCCGGCCCTGGGCGAGCCTGTTCCACGCGTTCGTCGCGTGGGCCTTCATGTTTTACCTGCTCGTCAACCTGGGGGACGTGCTCGAGGCCTACATCCCCAACTTCCACTTCTTGGGCCAAGGCCTCATTGGCAACCTCTACCGCCTGATCGCGGACGTCATCAGCGTGGCCGCGCTCATCGGTATGAGCGCGCTCCTCATCCGGCGCTTTGTGCTAAAGTCCCCCGCGCTGCAAATTCGGGAGGATGTGCTGGTGCACCCCAAGGCCCGCACCGGCATCCCCCGGGATTCGCTCATCGTGGGCCTGTTCATCCTCTTCCACGTGGGCGCGCGGTTCTTGGGCGAGTCGTTCCAAATCGCCCGGGAAGGCCCCGATCCCTGGCAGCCCTTTGCCAGCGCGGTCGCGACCTTGTGGCAAGGCTGGCCCGAATCCGCGCTCGTGGTCGCGGAACACCTTTCCTTCTGGATCGCGCTCGGCCTCATCCTGGCTTTCATCCCCTACTTCCCGCGGTCCAAGCACATCCACCTGATCTTCGGCTTCCTCAACTTTTTGCTCAAGCCCGAGAAGCAGACCCTGATCGAGCTGGAGCCCCTGGATTTCGAGGACGAATCCATCGAGCAATTCGGCGCGACCACGTTCCAGGACCTCAAATGGACCCAGCTCATGGACCCCTACGCGTGCATCATGTGCATGCGTTGCCAAGAAGTCTGCCCCGCGTATCAAACCGGCAAAGTACTCTCACCATCCGCCATTGAAATCAACAAACGCTACACCTTAAACGAGGTCGAGTTCAAGAACGGCGATAACCCCTTGGCCGAGATCCCCTTGTTGGGCACGGTGCTCGACGAGGAGGCCCTGTGGGCATGCACCACGTGCGGCGCGTGCGTCGCGATCTGCCCCTTGAGCAACGAGCCCGCGCTGGACATCATCGACATCCGCCGCGGCCAGGTTTTAATGGAAGACAACTACCCCGAGCAATGGACCAACGCGTTCCGGGGTATGGAAACCGCGGGCAACCCGTGGGGCGTGCCGCCTTCAGAGCGGATGAAGTGGGCCGAAGGCCTGGACATCCCCACGGTGGACGAGAACCCCGACTTCGAGGTGCTGTGGTGGGTCGGATGCGCGCCCTCGACCGACGCGCGCGCGCAGAAGACCGCGCGCGCGTTCGCGCAAATCCTCAAGGCCGCGGGCGTGAACTTCGCGGTCCTGGGCGAGCGCGAAATGTGCACCGGCGACTCGGCCCGCCGGGCCGGGCACGAGTACCTCTTCTATGAGCTGGCCCAAGCGAACATCGAGACCCTCAACGAAGTTGGCGCCAAGCGCATTGTGACCACCTGCCCGCACTGTATGCACACGCTCAAGAACGAATACCCGGCTTTTGGCGGGCATTATGAGGTGATGCATCACACCGAGCTGATCGAACAGCTGCTGCGCGAAGGCAAGGTGCGGGTCAAGAACGAGGCCGCGCTCAAGGCCACGTATCACGACCCGTGCTTCCTGGGCCGCTACAACAACACCTACGACGCGCCGCGTTTTATCGTGTCGCAGACCGTGGGCGAGCTCACCGAAATGCCCCATAACCGGCGCACGTCCTTCTGCTGCGGCGCGGGCGGCGCGCAGATCTGGAAGGAAGAGAGCGGGCCCAAGCGCATCAACCTCACCCGGTTCCAAGAAGCCCAAAGCACAGGCGCGGACACGCTGGCGGTCGCGTGCCCGTTCTGCATGATTATGCTGACCGACGCGGCCAAAGAGCTCAAGAGCGAGATGCAGGTCAAGGACATCGCGGAGCTGGTCGCCGAGAACCTGGTCGAGCAAGGGAACTAACCCATGCTGGTAAGCCGCGGGCAGGCCCCGAACCTGCCCGCGGCGCATTGGAGCCGCGGCTATGCCCCCGCGCGCGGAAGACTTCGCGAGTCTGTATGCCGCTTTTGACGAACCCGTGGTGGACGGCGACTGCGGCCTGAAGTGCGCGCCGCACAATGCCTACGGCGTGCCCTTTTGCTGCGACACCCGGCACGCGGTCCCCACGATGTATGGGGAGGAGTGGGCCTTTGTGGTGCGGCACAGCGAGATGTGGCGCCCTTGGCTCGGCCCGACGGACGCGGAGACACGCCGGTTGTGGGACGAGACCCCGCGCGGGCAACTGCCGGTGATGTGCCAGGGTTTGGCCGCGTGTGCGCGCGAACGCGGGTTCCGCTCGATCGTGTGCCGGGCCTTCCCCTTCTTCCCTTACCTGAGCCGCGAGGGCGAGTTCCTCGGCCTGACGTATTATTGGCCATACGAAGACCGCTGCTGGGTGATCAGCCACTTAGACCGGGTGCGCCCGGCCTTTCGCGAAGCCTTTGTGCGCACCTACGAGCGCCTGTTCGCGCTCTACCCCCACGAGCGGGAAACGTTCCGCTACCACAGCATCCAGATGCGGCGGGTCTTTGGCCGCCGCCACCGCGAAATCCCGCTGCTGCACCGAGACGGCGGCTATTATTGGGTGCGACCCCGGGATGGACGACTGCGGCCCGCCCGGCCCGAAGACTTCCCCAAGCACGGCATCTACGCGGTGCTCGCGGAATTGCCTTTTCCGGATGAAGAAAGCGACAACGCGGCATCCTCTGTGCACGAGCCCTAGGGAAGGGCCCGCGCTTCTTTAGAATTTCTTCACAAAGCGCCGGCCAACCGGCGGTATAATCTATCGAACACCTCCCCCAGGAGGCGAACATGACCCGAGACGAAGCCTTGGCCATCGTTCACGAATTCGTCAAAAGCGAAAGCCTCCGCCGGCACATGCTCGCGGTCGAAGCGTGCATGCGCTATTACGCGGAAAAGCTGGGCGAAGACGTCGAGACCTGGGGCATCACCGGCCTGCTGCACGACTTTGATTGGGAGATCCACCCCAACATGGAGGAACACCCCATCAAAGGCGCGGCGATCTTGCGGGAGCGAGGGGTGCCCGAGACCATCGTGCGTGCGATCCTCGCGCACGCGCCCGAGCGCACCGGCGTGCAGCCGCAAACGCGCATGGAAAAGGCCCTGCGCGCGTGCGATGAGATCACCGGCTTGATCACCGCTGTGGCCTTGGTGCGGCCTTCCAAATCGCTGCACGATCTCAAGGTCAAGTCGGTCAAAAAGAAGTGGAAGGACAAGTCATTCGCCGCGGGCGTGAACCGCGCGGAGGTGGAAGAAGCCGTCGCGGATTTCGGCGTGGATCTGTGGGAGCACGTGGGCAACGTGATCGAAGCCATGCGCCGCATCGCGCCCGAACTCGGCTTAGATGGCTCCTTGGCCCCATCTCGGGAGGCGTAACATGGCCCCGCTCAAAGGAAAAGGTTTTTTTATCTGGAAGGTCAGCCGCTGCGAAGGCGGAAACCCGGAACGCATCGCGGACGTCGCGGCCCAGGCCAAACTCACCCACGTGATCATCAAAGTCGCGGACGGTACAGGCGTGTACAACTACGATTGGGGCACCCGGCGGGACCTGGTCGCGCCTGTGCGCGACGCGCTCCGGCGCCGCGGGATCCGCGTGTGGGGCTGGCAGTACATCTATGGCCGCGATCCCAAGGCCGAGGCCAACATCGCGATCCGTCGGGTGCGCGACCTGAACCTGGACGGGTTTGTGATCGACGCGGAGACCGAGTACAAAGACAAGCACGCGGCCGCGGTCGAATACATGACCACGTTGCGCCAAGGGCTGCCCAACGTGCCCCTGGCCTTGAGCTCGTACCGCTTCCCTTCGTATCACCCCCGCTTTCCGTGGCGCGAGTTCCTCGAGCGGGTGGACCTCAACATGCCCCAGGTGTATTGGGTGCAGGCCCATAACCCAGGGGCCCAATTGCGCCGAAGCCTGGCCGAGTTCAAGAGCCTCTCGCCGTGGCGGCCTTATCTACCCACGGGCTCGGCCTATCCCGCGTTCGGCTGGCAGCCCACCGCGGAAGAAATCTACGAGTTCCTGCACACCGCGCAAACCCTGGGGCTGCCCGGCGCGAATTTTTGGGAGTGGTACCCCGCGCGCACCCAGCTGCCCCCCAGCATTTGGCGCACCATCGCGGACTACGACTGGGGGAGCCCCTCGCCGCCGCCTCCACCCGAGCCCCAAAACATTGTTGAGCGTTACATCGCCGCGCTCAACAAGCACGACGTGGACGCGGTGGTCGAGCTCTACGCGCCCAACGCGGTCCATATCACCCCGCGGGGCGCGCGGCGGGGGTTGTCTGCAATCCGGGCGTGGTACACCACGTTCCTGAACGAAGTGGCGGCCGACGCGGTCTTCGTCCTCAAGAGCCACCAACAGGTCGAGAACCGGCACCAATTCAGCTGGCAAGCGGCCGCGCCCGGGCCGCGCATTTTGAGCGGCAGCGATACCATGGTGCTGGATGAGCAGGATCGCATCTACTATCATTTCACCTACTACACCGTGCTCGGTGCGTGAGGTGTTCCCGTCGGAAGGAGGTGGACCATGGCCAAACGGAAGAGCAGCAAGCGCAAGGCGTCAAGCAAAGAAAGCGCGTACGAACGCCGTCGACGGCGCTACCAACAAGTGATGACCGTGATCGGCGTGCTCATTATCCTGTCGATGGTCATCCCGAGCTTGCTGCAGCTCTTGATGCGCTGAGGCCATATGCCGAACGAACGCGTCCAGGCGACGTACGTCTTTCCCCAGGGCTTTGGGTGGGGCGTGGCCCTCAAGGCGCCGGCCGACCGAGCCCCGGATTTCTCGCCGAGCTGGCTTGAGACCCTGCCTTACCGCGATTGGGTGATCGTGCTGGATTGGGCCCGGCTCATGCCCGAGCCCACGCGCGAGGACGAAGCCCAATGGGCCGCGCTGGAGTCCTGGCTGCGCGCGCTCATGCCCCGACCCTTGTGGCTGGTGCTGGCCGACCCCGATCATCTGCCCCCGTGGTGGAACGACATCCCGGAGTTTGGCCGCGCGCGTGAAGCCGCGCGCTGGGCCGCGCGGGTGGCCGAACGCCTGCATCCCTACGCGAGCCGCTGGGTGACGTGGCTGCGCGTTCCCGTGCACGACGTGCCCCCGAACCCGCCCCGACCGCGGCAAAAACCCGCGCCGCGTTGGGAACAGCACCAGGCCATGGTGCAGGCCTTGCGCGCGGTCACCCGGGGCCAGCCCATTGGGGTCGGGCTTTGGGCCGACGCGCCCCTGCCGCGGCCGCGCGGGGCCCCCGTCCAGCGCCGTGTGCCCCCGACCCTGGCCGAGTTCTTCTTGCTCCAACCCGCAGCCCCCCTCACTCCCGACGAAATCTACCACCTCATGCGGGGCTTCGCGCTCTGGGATACCGAATTCTGGCTCTTCGACCCCGGTCCCAAGGCCGGGTTGCAAGCCGCGGACCTCGCGCGACGGGTGTATCAGATCTGGCGCGCGGTCAACTTCAACATCCCGGCCCTCGGGTACTTCGCCTGGCCGTGGAGCCCGAGCTACGCGCTGAGCCCCACCGACGTCGCGCTATATCGCGAGACCGAAGACGGCTTTCAGGCCACGCCCGCGGGCGCGTGGCTCGCTTCGACCGCCCGAGACAACGCGATCAAGCCCCAGGACGTCGCGACGTACGCGGCCGAAGCGTGGTCCGACCTCTACCCGGCCGAAGGGCTGGACGCGCTGCGCGCGCGGTCGGCGTAGCCGTCCCTTCGCTGGGCGACGGCCCGCGGCCACGCGAGGTCGCGGGCGCGGGCTGCCGGCCCCGGCCCCACCGGGCGCG
>JAADEP010000005.1 GCA_013153335.1 Chloroflexota bacterium | reverse complement strand
TCGCGCAATGGCTGCTCCCGGGTCAAAGGCTGCACCTTGAGCTGCAAGACCCTGATTCCGTGACCTTCGAAAATTACCGGCTGAAGGGCGAGGTTCCGATTTGGCCCCTTTGGCGCGCGCCCTTTTTGCTCGAGCGGCAGAGCCCGGTGTTCGGTCGCCCGCTATATACGTATCGCATTCTGGCCCGTGAAGCCCAATTTGAGCACGATTACGCAGCCATTGTGGAACTGGAGCAATACCACTATGCCTCGGACGAAGAGATCCTGGCGCGGTGGTATTGCGAACACTGCCGCATTTATCACGAAGCCAATGTGCGGCCCGAGTGCCCGCGTTGTGGCCGTCCAATGCGTTTTCACGACCTCAAAAGCGCGACCCGAGCGTCGCGGTTCTTGGTCCTGGAATTGCAAGGCCGCGCGCCGTATGAGCCTCGTTTCGTCGGGTATGTGCGCGTCGACCCGCCTTTGCCCATGATGCACCGTCGCCTGCCCGACGGCACCATCGTGCGCGATATCCGGACCAAAGTTTTCCCGCCCGAGTGGTTCGCCCATCCCTTCCACCCTGAAGCTTTGGATGAAGAGGATTGGTGGAAGGCGCAAGAGAAAGCCCTGGCGCAGGCACGTTCGCCCGTCGCGCGGCTGGCGCGGGTGGTCATCCACCCCGACTATCGAGCCGACGGCCTGGGCCAGCTCGCCCTGCGCGCGATGTTCCAATGGCTGCGGGAACGCTGGGTGCCTGACATGCGCGAGCCGAAGGCCGCGGTCGAAACGGTCGCGATGATGGCGCGCTACAACCCCTTCATGGAAAAGGTGGGCTTCCGTTATCTGTGGGACACGGCCAGTGGCCGACCGGTGCTGTATTACCCCCTTACCGACGAGGCCCGGAAGTATATCGAAGCCTTTTTGCAGTCCGACCCGATCGCGCGCCAGCATCAAGGCCGCCTCTATCGCCCCCGTTATCACGCGGGTGAGCCCCTGCCCGAACCCATTCGGCTGCGCGGGGTGAACAAAGCTTACACCAGCCGGCTGGACTTGCAGGCGCTCTCAGGGCCGGTGCGCCGCATGCTAGAAGCCTTTGGCGTGCGGCAGCGCGTGCTGCAAAAGATCGTGCTGCGCGGGGTCTCGATGAACATCCCGCCAGGGTCGGTCATCGCCATTTTGGGCGCGTCGGGCAGCGGCAAGACCACGCTGCTGCGGGTGATTTACGGCGCGGCTCGGGGCCTGGAGGATCCCCTCTACCAGCCTGACGAAGGCACGATCACGGTGCCGCCTGGTGCGCGCGTGCACGCGTTGTTGCCGGGCGAGATCGAGCCCGAGTTCGGCGATCTGCCCTTGGCCGAAGTGCTCTATCGCCTGACCCAAGACGAAGTGGTCACGGTGGAGCTGCTGAACGCGGTGGGCATTTCGGACGCGGTGTTGTATCGCGCGCCGTATCGCGAGCTTTCGACCGGGCAAAAGGCGCGTGCTCAGCTGGCCTATTTGTTGGCCCAACGGCCCAACGTGCTGCTGATCGATGAGTTCGCCGCGCCGCTCGACCCCGGGACCGCGCAACGGGTGGCCCGCCGGCTCGCGCGCCTGGCCCGGGAGCAGAAGATCTCGCTGGTGTTGGTGCTGCATCGGCAAGAGCTCTTGCCCGCGCTCGACCCCGACGCGATTTACGTGGTTGGCTACGGCACCTTCTTCCGGCTCGATCGGCTGCCCGAGCGCGGGTTCCGCGTGCGCGACCCCTACGCGACGTACATTGTGCAGGGCAAAAAGCGCTGGGAAATTCGGCGGCATCCTACGCGCGTACGGGGCCGGGTCGCTGTCATCCGCGGGGATCAGATTCTCGGCAGCGTGGAGATCCGGGACGTGCATGGGCCTTTCACCGTGGAAGAGCTCATGCAAGAGCATTATGACAAGCATCTGGCCGACCCGCGTTTCCTGGCCCAATACGCACGCGGCAAGCCCTTGTACGCGTGGGAGCTAGCCAACCCGCGGGAATATCCGGAGCCCAAACCCTTCAAGGCCAAGCGCGGGCAACAAACCTGGGTGCGCTTCGACGACCAAGAGGCTGAATCCCCGGAAGGCTCGAAACCGGCATAAGTTAAGCCAAGAATGCATCGATTGCGCACCTTAGAAGAAGATGAAGAAATGGCCGACCTTGGGGGCCAGGGTTGTGTATTCGGCGCTTGTTTCTTGCCGAATTTCAGGCGCATTGGTATAATCGGTAAGGCTGTCCCTGCAATTCGGGACTGCGCGAAAATCTTGCGAATGCACGGCCTGGAAACAGGCCCAATCCTAAGATAGCGAGGTGGAACGATGACTCCAGCGACTCGTGCTCGACGCCGACGACGGTTCAAGTTGACGGATCTGGATCGGCAGATTATTGCGGCCCTCAAGAAGGACGGGCGGGTTCCCTTTGCTCGTTTGGCTCGGGAGCTCAACGTCGCGACCAGCACGGTACGCCAACACTACGAACGTTTGGTCGAGCGGGGGATCGTCCGGGTTACGGCTGTGACCGACCCCTGGGCTTTGGGCTACCAAGTCATGGCCCTGATCGGCCTCAAGGTCGAGGGCGCGAAGCTTCAAGAGGCCGCGGAGCAAATCAAGGCCTTTGAAGAGGTGATTTATCTGGTTTTGGCCACGGGCTCGTACGAGCTCTTTGTGGAGGTCGCGTGCCGCGACCACAAGCATCTGCTGAAGTTCTTGCTCGAGAAGCTCTACAAGGTGCCCGGTGTGCAACGCAGCGAGACCTTCATCTACTTGGACATCATCAAAGAGACCACGGTCCCGGTGCTGGAAGAGATGATCGGCACCGTGCCGCCGGCCGCGATGAAGGACTAAGCAGGTCCATTACACCGCAGCAGGAGGAGCCATGAAGCGAAGCTGGTGGGTGCTCGTGGGGGCGTTGGCCCTCGGGGTTTGGACCTTAGCGGGGTGTGGGGGCGAGACCGCCTCCCCCACCCCCGCGGCCGCCGAGGCCGGCGTTGAGCCCGGCCCACTGGTCCTTTATTCCTACGAAGAGACCGTGACCGACGAATTTCTGCAGCCCTTTCGGGAGAAATACCCCCAAGTTGAGCTCAAGACCGCGGTCTTCGGCGAACTAGATGAGGCTTTGGCCAAATTGCGCGGTGGCTTCAAGGCCGATGTCATCAACATTTGTGCAGATTATGTCCCGATTATGGTGCAATTGGGCTTGCTCGAGCCCGTCGACACACGACGCTTAAGCCACTGGGACGAGCTCTTCCCCTTCTTCCGCGAGATGCCCGAGATCCAAGCCGGCGATGGCAAAGTGTGGATGGTGCCTGTGGATGCGGGCTTGGAGGGCATCATGTATCGCACGGACAAAATCGATCCGCCCCCGCGGTCGTGGAACGCGCTCTTCGACCCGGCCTATAAGGGCCACATCGCGATGGAGGATTACGCGCGCAACGCCATCGCGGTTGCGGCTCTGGCTTTGGGGTACGAAGATCCGTTCAACCTGACCGAGGAACAACTCCAAGCGGTCAAGCAAAAGCTCATCGAGCAAAAGGCCCTCCTCCTGACCTACTTCGAAGGCGACGCGGAAGTCGACGCGCTGTTCAAGTCGGGCGAAGCGTGGATTTCCTTTGGCTGGACGTCCAACGCGCGTTGGCTCCGCGAGGATGACGGTATTCCGGTGGCCTTTGTAGCGCCCGAAGAAGGCGCGCTCTCGTGGGTATGCGGCTATGCGATCCTGAAAGGAACCGAACGACCGGCTGCGGCCCACGCCTTAATCGACCACTACCTGGATCCCAAGATCCAGTACATCGAGGCCACGGAATTCGAGTATTTCGTCTCGAACCAAAAGGTTCTGGACCTGCTCTCCGAGGAAGAGATCCAGGCCAGCGGGTTGGACAATCCCGAGGCCATTGCCGAAGCCCACGTCGAGATTCTGCCCGAGAACTACGACCGCTGGCTGCAGATTTGGGAAGAAGTACTCGCGGCCGAAGTGCCGTAACCTCGTACGGTCGCATCGACCACCCTTGTGCAGGCCGGGCCTCTA
>JAADEP010000101.1 GCA_013153335.1 Chloroflexota bacterium | reverse complement strand
TGAGCATCGCCCACCGGGGATATGTGTTGCGCACCGGCGAAATCGTGCTCGCGGATACAGCCGAAAACCTGCGCAACAACGAAATGGTGCAGAAGACCTACCTGGGCATCGACTAACGCGGCCTCCTCGATGGAGGGCTCGACGTGGGGAGAACGATCGCGGGGCCACCCTTCCGTGGCCCCGCGCTGTCTTTAATTAAGCTCAGGGCTATTCCGCGGGTGTGGTCCAGGGCGTTTCAGCTTCAATCGCGGGCAAAGACGGCGCGATCAACCAGCGACTCATGAGCAACGTGAGCAGGGGCAGGCTCACAAGCAAGGCCATCAACCCCGCAGCCCAGAGGAGATTCATGTTGCGCTTGGGGTAGAGGTCCCACGCCTGCCGCCATTCTTCTTCGAGCTCGTTCAGGCTGAGGCCCAAAGCCTGGCGCGGGCCGTCTTGGCAGCTCGCGCCCATGCCATACGCTTGCAACAGGCCCTGCAACCCCGCGGGGCCGTAGCGCCCGTGAATATGGGTTGTGACCGAATTGGCCTCGGCATACGCCAGCCGGATGTAATCCTCGTCGTGGCTCAACACATTTTCGGCCTGGCACAGCTCGGCCAGGGGAATCAGCTTGTTTTGCTGCGCGGCTTCTTCCAGCAATAAGAAGTACTCGGGGTGCGGGTAGGGCTCGGCCAAGGAAGGGATGCCTTCCACCAGCCACCACGGCAGGCGCTCATAGCCGCCCGGGCCGACCAGGCGGTTCATGGCTTCGTAAAGCACCACATGCGCGACCTCGTGCGCGACTTGGCGCTGCAATTCCACCCGACTTTCGGGCGTGAGCCCGCCATAAACCAACACCACAGCCTGGGCTGGGTCCGCGTGACCGCCGGCCCAGTTGGGCGCGTATTGGATCGCGGTTGCCCAGTCCTGGTACGTGGCGTAGACATAGATGCGGATGGTACGTTCGGGTGGCCAAACTCCTTGCCATTGCACGAACGCACGCTGTAGCGCAATGTGGCCCGCGTTGAGTGCGGCTTCGCCCACGGCCGCGTCGTCTTGGTACCAATACACCTGCAAGGGGGGCTGCTCAAGACGCTGCCAGTCAAAGCGATTGTCTTCGTAAATAAACGTGAACGACGCGCTGGTGAAATGTTCCCCCGCGGTGGTTTCGCCTTCGAACCAGTAATAAATCAAGCCGAACAGGGGCAAGGGCTTGGTCTGCGCGTCGTGCACATAACGCGCTTTGCCGTTCGTAATCTGCATCTCGCCCACGTACGTTTTGGCCGAGGCTGCCGGCCGCAAATGCACTGCCAGGCGGCGCACTGTGGGCGGCACGGGCACGGTGATCACCACACCTTCGGGGAAGCGAACCTCGACCTCGGGTTGCCAGACCAATTCTTGGCGAAGGGGCGCGGCGGCTGCGCGCCAAGTGCCCATCCCACCGAGCAACAAGATGACCAAAAGCCCGAATCCCAAGCGCAAGCGACGCCGCGTATGCATCCCTTCCCCCTTGTGCTTTTTTATGCCTGCTTAGGGCGTGAAGAATTTCCATTGAACCCGTTGGAGCGCTTCTTTTTGTCGTAGAACTCATCCGGGATATCCAGGTCCCAATCTTCCACGTCCTCGGGCATCTCCAAGGCCATGTCCAAAAGGTCCAATTGGGCCATGACAATGCTGTTTTGGAAGGCTAAATTATCGAGGGCCTCGGCCAGCACCTGGACCTCTTCTTCGTCCCCGACCTCTTCGGCGCGTTGGAGCGCGCGTTGGAGCGCCTCTTCGACCCGCTCTTCGCCGCCGCCCAGCTCCGAAAGGGCCCACGCGGCCGCCATGCGCACATCCGCGTTCGCGTCCTCCAACAGCTCCAGCAGGTCGGGGATCGCGCGCTTCATCTCGAGGCGGCCAGCCGCGGTCGCGGCCTCCGCGCGCACTTTGGGACGCCGGTCGTGCAAGTGCAAGACCACGTACCGCGTCCAACGTGGGTCGGCTGAGCGCCCCATGGCGAACAGCGCGCTCACCAGCGAAGCTTCGTCCTCTTGCTCGACGCCGCGGCGGTAAAAGTCCTCGATCCAGCGCGGCACGTCCGGGTCGGTTGCGAAGCTATACGCCTCGAGGGCGCGGCGCCGAATGGCCAAAGGTTCTTGGTCAGAGAGCAGCACTTCGCGCAAGGCCTGCGCGACTTCTCGATATGTCTCGGGCGAGATCTCCTCAATCTCTCCCAGGTACACGTACTCACCCAGCGCGGCCGCGGCCTGTTCCCGCACTTCAGGGTCAGGGTCGTTCCGCAAAAGCTGCACCAAACGCCGCGCGATGCGCTCGTCCCCTTCTTCCCACAGCGCGTCGATGGCCATCTTGCGCACATAGGGGTCCTCGTCATCTAGCGCGATCAGGCCGACTTCGCGAAAACTGAATCGATCGCTGTAGTCGAGGAAGGCCAGCATGTCCTCCAACAACGAACGCCGTCGCGCCAGCGGAATCGTCGGCCACGCTTCGGCCAACACGCGCGCGTCTTCGGGGCTCAAGTCAGACAAGCGATACAAACCCAACGGCGGGAAGGGTTTGTCCAAATCCCGCAACGCGGCAATCACGCGTTCCATATCCCAGGTGTCCATGAGTCCTCCCGGACATTACGAGGCCTTCTACCTCGAATTATAGCCACTCACGCAAGTTGATGATCACCATCAAGCTCAGCAGCAAAACAAACCCCGCGAACATGATCGCGACCTCAACCCGGCGCGGCAAGCGGCGCTTGAAGATCATCTCAGCCAAAGCCAGAAGCAGGCGCGAACCATCCAGCGCGGGGAAGGGCAGCAAGTTGAGCACAGCCAACGACAAGCTCAGCGAAGCAAGCAGCGATAGGGAATAAACCGGCACCGGTGTGGGCGACACGCGGTCAATTTGGAAAGCGAGAGAAAAGGAGCTATACATCCCGCGAAAGCCGATGAGTTCGCCCGCAGGCCGTTCGGTCTGCACGCCCATGATATGCTTGACCCACTGCCAGGGCAGTTGGATCAGCGCGCGCGTGTGCCCGACAAACGTTTCCCAAGCCGTGCGCACGCGTTCCGATAAAGGCGCGTCCCGCCAGCCATACACCACAATGCGGATGCCCAGGGGCCCCTGATTGGGCGGCGGGTCGGGCCTCGGCACCGCGGTCACCTGGAGGCGCTGGCCGTTGCGTAACACGGTCAGGGTAAGGGGCTCGCCGAGATGGGCCTGTACCACGCGTTGCAGGTCCTCAGGCGTACGCGTGGGCTGCCCTTCGGCTTCAATGACCACGTCCCCCACTTGCAGCCCGGCCTCGGCCGCAGGCGAGTTGGGCTCGACGTACCAAATCAGCACGCCCTGGGGCTCGGGCAAGCCCGCGCCAACGAAGAGAATGAGGTAAGCGAGCCAAGCGACCAAGAAATTCATCGCGGGGCCCGCGAGCACGACGAAAAAGCGCTTCCAAGCCGGGGCTTGGGCCAGCGCGTCAGGGTGCTCGGGGTCGCCTTCGCCCTTAGGCCGCACAAATCCCCCCAGGGGTATCGCGTTGAGCGTGAAACGGGTTCCCTTCCATTCAAACAACGTGGCAATCCGCGGGGGGAACCCAATGCCGAATTCTTCGATCTCAATACCCAACGCCTTCGCGGCCAAGAAGTGCCCCAGTTCGTGGAGCAAAATCAGCAAGCCCAGAATGAACACAAAAAGCAGAATGTCCATCGCGCCGTCCTCAACGTCGCCGTCCCTTCGCGAGAAAACCCCGCCCTTAGGGGGCTCCAGGGCGGGCGGGTATCGTTATGATTATACCAATCCTGCCCCGGTTTGCGCGGCGTCAAGGGCGTATAAGGGGGCCTGCCACCAAGGTTGACCGGTAAACGCGACCCGAACGCCGGCCGCGACGAACAAACTGCCGGTCGCGAGCAGCACCGCGCCTTGTTCGCGAGCCACTTGCAACCCGCGCGCGAGGGCTTCTTCCACCGTTGCGGTCGTTTCGGTGGCCAGGCCAAGGCCGCGTGTGGCCTGGGCGACGTCGTCGCTCGGAAGGGCTTTGGGATG
>JAADEP010000045.1 GCA_013153335.1 Chloroflexota bacterium | reverse complement strand
CCCTGGCAGATGCTGGCTCAGGAGCGCGGGGTTCGGGTCGCGTTTGTGCCGGTGACCGACGAAGCCCGGCTCGACCTCGACGCGTTCGAACGTCTGTTGGCCCAGGAGCCCCGGCTGGTCGCGCTCACGCAGATGTCGAACGTCGCTGGCGTACGGCCCCCGGTTGCCGAGCTCGCGCGCAAGGCCCACGCGGCCGGTGCGTTGGTTTTGGTGGATGGCGCGCAAGCCGCGCCCCACGGTCCGGTCGATGTCCGCGCGTTGGGTGCGGACTTTTACGCACTCTCCGCCCACAAAATGCTCGGCCCCAGTGGCATCGGCGCGCTTTACATGCGCCGGGATCTCATCGAAGCGCTGCCGCCATTCTTGGGCGGCGGGGGCATGATTCGCCGCGTGACCGAGCAGGGTTTTACGCCGGCCGAGGGCCCCGCGAAGTTCGAGGCCGGTACGCCCGCCATCGCGGAAGCGGTCGGGTGGGCAGCGGCTTTGGATTACCTCGACGCGTTAGGTTGGGACCGCATTCAGGCGCACGAACGTGCGCTCACGCGCTACGCGCTGGAACGCCTGGCCGAGGTTCCGGGCTTGCACATCCTCGGGCCAGGCCCGAGGGAAGATCGCGGTTCGGTGATCGCGTTTTGGCTCGACGCGGCCCATCCCCACGATGTCGCCGAGATTCTCAACTATCACGGCGTTGCGGTGCGAGCCGGGCACCATTGCGCACAGCCGCTGCACGACCGCTTTGGCTACCCCGCGACCACACGCGCGGGGTTGTATCTCTACAATACCCAGGCGGACGTGGACCGTTTGCTCGCGGGGCTTCACGCGGTCCTTGAGCGGTTCGGATAGCGGTGCGGCGCCCAAGGTGGTTCGGGCTCGCCTGTCCAGAAGGAGGGAACGATGAGCGAAGCCCGCCATGTGCATCCCCCTGCGGTAGCGGACCGGCGGATTTTGGTTCCGGTGGCTTCGGCCCAGGAGGCAGATACGCTTTTGCCACTGGCCAAGATGCTGGCCGAAGCTCAGCCTTTGGGGCAAATCGTGACCCTGTTGGTGGTGACCGTGCCCAAGGGCGAGGATGCAAGCCAGGCCGCGGCTTCCATGGTCGAGCTGCGCGCTCAGGTGGATGAGGTGATGCGGCGCCATCACGTGCTGCCGCTCCATGTGCACACCTTGGTTCGGCCTGCGGATGAGGTTTGGGACGCGTTGTGGGAGTACGTGCATTTGGAAAATGCACACACGTTGCTCTTGGCTTGGCCGAATCGGGTTGTGCCCGGATGGCAGCACCCGCGTTTGGCCGCACCGCCGGCTCGGGTGGTTGTGGTTCACCGGCCCGAAGGCGCCCCGTCATGGGACGCGGTCCAACGCATTTTGTTGCCCGTGCGCGGGGGCCCGAACGAGGAAGCTGCGCTGCGGGTCGCGCTGAGCATCGCTCGTGCGCGGGCCGCGCGCATCACCCTGCTGCACGCGGCCGGTTCTTCGCCGCGCGAAGCCGAGCGATTGGTGTTGCAGCAGTTCGGCCCGATTTTGCGCGAGCGACCTGAGATCCATCGTTCCATCATCGCCACCGAGCCCTTAGAAAAGGCCCTGCCCGAAGAAGCCCGCCGGCATCAAGTGGTCATTTTGGGTGCGTCGAGCCGCGGTGAAGACGCGAGTACGCTCTTGCACCCGTGGATGGAAGAGCTGATTGCAAGCCTTCCCCCGGTGATCTCGCTCGTGGTCAAAGCCCAAGGCGCGCCCAGTGTGCCCGAGGATACGCGTCCGTTGCCTGGCCATCGGCGCACGCGGCGTCGGCCTGCCTCGCCCCTTACGGTGCTGGTGGATCAGTGGTTCGCGGAGAACACCTTCCACAGCCGGGAGTTCGAGCGCCTGGATGAGCTGGTTGCGCTCAAAGAGGCTCAAGGGGTCACCATTAGCCTGGGTCTGCCCGCGCTCAACGAAGAAGCCACCATCGGGAACATCATCCGTACCATCCGCAAGGCCCTTATGGAGGACGTGCCTTTGCTGGATGAAATGGTGCTCATTGACAGCGGCTCGGTGGATTACACGCGGGAGATCGCGGCCGATTTGGGAATTCCGGTTTACATTCACCAACAAATCCTGCCCAAGTATGGGGCCTATCATGGCAAAGGGGAAGCGTTATGGAAAAGCCTTTATGTGCTCAAAGGCGATATTGTGGCTTGGATTGACACGGACATTCGCAACATCCACCCACGTTTTGTGTATGGACTGCTAGGCCCGTTGTTGCGCAACCCCCGCATCCAATACGTCAAAGGCTTTTATCGCCGCCCGCTCAAACAGGGGGAACGGGTCATCGCGGGCGGTGGAGGCCGCGTGACCGAACTCACGGCTCGGCCTTTGCTCAACCTCTTTTTCCCGGAACTTTCAGGGCTGATCCAGCCCCTATCTGGCGAATACGCGGGTCGGCGTCAGGCATTGGAGCGCCTGCCTTTCTTCACGGGTTACGGCGTAGAGATGGGTTTGCTGATCGACTTCTTAGAGCACTTTGGTTTGGGCGCGATTGCGCAGGTGGATTTGCTAGAGCGCATTCACCGCAACCAATCGCTGCAGAATCTTTCGAAGATGGCCTTCGCGATCATCCAGGTGGTCATTCGGCGCTTAGAGGACCGGCACAAAATCAAGCTCATGGAGGATATCAACAAGCGCATGAACCTGATTCGGTACGAGATGGGACGTTATTGGCTCGAGCCTCAAGAAATCCATGAGCGCGAGCGACCGCCCATGATTACCTTGCCCGAATACCGGGCCAAATTCGCCCGCCGCGCCCCGGGCGAGACGGCGTAGGCGAGGTAGAAAAGCAAACCCCTGTCCGGGTATGAGGATGGACAGGGGTGCGGCGGAGGACCGTGCCGATTGCGGTGTTTTTCAAACGTACTCCCTCTCCCCACCGTCCCAGCACGGCCCCAGCGACGAGGCGCGAGGCCCAAGGTCCGAGGTAGCCAAAGCGAGACGTGCGACCTTGGGCGAACAAAGGACCGATGGGGGGTTATGGCGCGCGGCAATAACCTCGAGCTTGCAAATGCGGCTCGAGGTTGCGATGCCCAGAAAGCGCGCTACGGGATGTCGAACGAGGACACAGGGGTGGAAGAAGACAACGAGAACGGCGGGTTTGATACGGCAACCCAACCGTTCGCTCGACGCGGGAAACGCCCTTCATCCGCGTCCAGGATGAGACGAAGGAGAACCGGGCGTTTGGAGACTCCACCGCCTTCGTACGATGAGGGCCTCCGAAATGCAAAAATGCCACACGCCGTTGAGACATAACTGCCCCCCAGCGTGCGGCCGGTTGCGCCACTGGCTCTGCCGGGCACCCTGGCGCCCATGTTGGCCACCCGGCGTCTTCGCCTCCGCACTATTTGTGCTTTGGACCTTTAGTGTAACAGAGGCCCCACGTTCTGTCAAGTAAATTTGAAGTTGTCAAGATAAGCCTACTTGCCAGCCTTAAAACCTTTACGCGCGCTTTTCGAGCGGGCAATCTGGAGATAATACCCCTCGCGCTGCTTCTGGAGAAAAAATGCTGCTATTTGGGCAACGTCACGCTTGTCCAGCAGGCCGCGCCGCCAGGCCGTTGGGCAGCGTCAACGATTTGTTAGAGTTTCTATGGGAGGGTGGATGCTGACGCAAATTTTCTGTATGATTATGTTAAACCGTTTTCGAGACCGAAGGAGTGTGGACGATGGAGCGAGCTCGGTCCTGGCTTCGGTGGATGGGCGTGGGGCTATGGCTTTGGAGCCTGCTCGTAGCCGGAACGTCGCTGCCCTCGCCCACGCCGGCTGCGTCACAGGACGAAGAGGTTACGTACGATATCGACTTGCAGCAGTTCGGACTGCCCCCGGTACTCTACCTTCATGGCACGACGGGAACTTACACCCTAACGATTCCGGTGCCGTCGGGTTGGCAGCCCGAAGCTTTGCATTTCGACCTGGATGTGCCGCCTACGGTGCGTGAAGGGTCGTTCACCGTCCAGGATGTCAACCAGACGTTGGCTGTGATCCCCTTGCCGCAGGGAC
>JAADEP010000146.1 GCA_013153335.1 Chloroflexota bacterium | reverse complement strand
TGCGCCAGCGTCGTCGCACGTCCGCTTCGAGCTCGGCCAAGAGTTCTTCGGCCTCTTTGGGCCGCATCTTGACCAGCTGGCTGAAGCGCCGCTCGGTGAGGATGTACTTCTCCAGGGGCTCTTTGACCTTGGAGTCGATTTGCAGCGGATTCTTGCCCTGGAGCATGCGCCGCGGGTCAAAGCGGATGAGCGGCCAGTAACCCGAAAGCACGGCCAGCTTCTGGTGATGCGCGCCGTAGCGCAGATCATAGCCATGCGCGATGCACGGCGAGTGCGCGATGATCAGGCTCGGGCCCGGGTAAGACTCGGCTTCCAGGAAGGCTTTGACGGTCTGGGTATCGTTGCCCCCCATCGCGACCGTGGCTACGTACACATGGCCGTAGCTCATGGCCATCCAAGCCAGGTCCTTCTTGGGCGTATCTTTGCCCGCGATGGAGAACTTGGCCATGGCCGCGCGCGGGGTGGCTTTGGACGTCTGCCCGCCAGTGTTGGAGTACACCTCGGTATCCAGCACCAGGATGTTGACGTCGTACCCCAACGCGAGCACGTGATCCAGCCCGCCGAAGCCAATGTCGTAGGCCCAACCATCGCCGCCCACAATCCACACGGTCTTGCGGACCAGGTAATCGGCCAGCAGCATCAGGTCGCGCACCGCGGGGTCACTCTCGGGGCCCAGCTCCTGCAACCGGCGACGCAAGGCCGCGACGCGCTCCCGTTGGGCGCGGATGCCGTCCTCGGTGCGCTGGTCCGCGGTGAGGATCTCGTCGGCCAGCTGGGTTCCGACCCGGTCGGCCAGGCGGCGCAGCAGGCCTTCCGCGATTTCGCGGAGCTTATCCACGGCCAAGCGCAGCCCCAGGCCGAACTCCGCGTTGTCTTCAAAGAGGGAATTGTTCCACGCGGGGCCCAAGCCTTGGCGGTTGTAGGACCAAGGCGTGGTGGGCAGGTTGCCACCGTAGATGGACGAACATCCGGTCGCGTTGGCCACGATGAGCCGGTCGCCGAAAAGCCGGGTGAGCAAAGAGAGGTAAGGCGTCTCGCCACAGCCCGCGCACGCGCCCGAGAACTCGAACAGCGGCTCGAGCAGCTGCACGTCCTTGACCGCGCTGTGTTTGACCTGGCTGCGGTCCACCTCGGGCAATTGCAAGAAGAAGTCCCAATTCTCGGCCTCTTGCTTGCGCAGCGGCGGCTGCGGTCGCATGTTGATGGCTTTGCGGTTGGGGTCGTTCTTGTCGACGACCGGGCAGTATTCCACACACAGCGAACAGCCGGTGCAGTCTTCGGGCGCGACCTGGATGGTGTAAGCCATACCCTTGAACTGCCGCCACTTGGCCTCGGTGTGTTTGAACGTAGGCGGCGCGTCTTCCAAGTACTTGGGGTCGTAAACCTTGGCCCGAATCACCGCGTGCGGACAGACGATCACACACTTGCCGCACTGGATACACAGGTCCGGCTCCCACACGGGGATTTCGAGCGCGATGTTGCGCTTCTCGTACTTGGTCGTGCCGCTGGGATAGGTACCGTCCGCGGGCAGGACACTCACGGGCAGGCTGTCGCCTTCGCCCGCGATCATCTTGCCCAGCACGTTGCGCACGAATTCGGGCGCGGGCCCCACAATGGGCGGCCGCAGGTCGAAGTCTGCGGTCACCCGATCGGGCACCTGGACCTCGTACAAGTGGTCGAGCGCGGCGTCGACCGCGGCGAAGTTCTGCTGCACTACGTCTTCGCCTTTAATGCCATAGGTCTTGCGGATCGCGTCTTTGATGCGCGCGATCGCCTCATCCTTGGGCAAAATGCCGCTGATGGCGAAGAACGCGGTCTGCATAATGGTGTTGATACGCCCGCCCAAGCCCACTTCGCGAGCGACCTTGTAAGCGTCAATGACGTAAAACTTCAGCTTCTTGTTCAGGATCTCTTCCTGGATGGTCTTGGGCAGGTAATTCCAGACCTCGTCGGGGCCGTAAGGGCTGTTGAGCAAGAAGGTCGCGCCCTCTTCCGCGTGCTTGAGCACGTTGATGCGCTCGAGGAAGTGGAACTGGTGGCACGCGACAAAGTTCGCCTTGCGGATCAAGTAAGGCGCCCGGATGGGCTTGGGCCCAAAGCGGAGGTGCGAAACCGTGACCGTGCCCGACTTTTTCGAGTCGTACACGAAGTAGCCCTGGGCCCAGTTGTCGGTCTCGGTGCCGATGATCTTGATGCTGTTCTTGTTCGCGCCCACGGTGCCATCCGAGCCCAGGCCATAGAACAAGCCCCGGAAGCGCTGCGGGTCGTGGAACGTCTCAATATCGAGGTCGGGGTCATAGTCCAGGCTGGTATGGGTCACGTCATCGATGATGCCGACCGTGAAGTGATTCTTGGGATGCTCCTTGGCCAGCTCGTCGTAGATACCCTTGATCATGCCAGGGGTGAACTCTTTGGACGACAGGCCATAGCGACCACCCACGATCACCGGGCGCTCCTGGAAGGGCGCCGTCCCGGCTTCGAGGGCTTCGTTGACCGCGGCCACGACGTCCAGATAGAGCGGCTCGCCCAAGGACCCGGGCTCTTTGGTGCGGTCAAGCACAGCAATGCGCCGGACCGTCGGCGGGAACACGCGGATGAAGTGTTCGACCGAGAAGGGGCGGAACAACCGCACCCGCACCATGCCGACCTTTTCGCCCTGGGCCATGAGGTAATCGATAGTATCGGCCACGGCCTCGGAGCCCGAGCCCATAAGCACAATAACCCGGTCGGCTTCAGGATGGCCGTAGTACTCAAATAAG
This sequence comes from Chloroflexota bacterium, assembly GCA_013153335.1. Lineage (GTDB taxonomy): Bacteria > Chloroflexota > Anaerolineae > Anaerolineales > DRMV01 > JAADEN01. Next base: position 1,268 of record JAADEP010000146.1, on the reverse strand, counting down.
TGGTATTGCCGGCCCGTAAGCTGGGCGAACTTGTCCATGGTGCGCTGTACGATCTCGGGCACGGCGAGATAATACGGGTTGACCGTCTCCCGGGCCTGGAAGTAGACATCCGGATTCTGGGAAGTGCCCCGGATGAAGGGGTTTTCAGGCTTCATCGCGCGCTCGCGATGGGCCCGCACCAGGTCCATGTCGATCATGGCCCGGATTTGCTCTTCGGTCACGGGCACGATCTTATTGATCTCGTGGGAAACGCGGAACCCTTCCAGAACATGCAGGAAGGGCACTCGAGCCTCCAGGGTCGCGGCATGCGCGATCAGGGCCATATCCTGCGCACTTTGCACCGACGAAGAGAACAGCATGGCGAAACCCGTCGCGCGCGCCGCCATCACGTCCTGATGATCCCCGAAGATCGAGAGGGCTTGCGCGGCGATGGACCGCGAGGCAATATGGAAGACCGCGGGCGTGAGTTCCCCCGCGATCTTATACATGTTCGGAAGCATGAGCAGCAGGCCTTGGGACGCGGTAAAGGTTGTGGTCAGGGCCCCGCCTTGCAATGAGCCATGAACCGTACCGGCCGCGCCGGCCTCACTTTGCATTTCCACCACCTTGGGCACAGTCCCGAAGATGTTCGGGCGGTGTTGAGCGGCCCACGCGTCGGCCAATTCGCCCATGGGCGAAGCCGGGGTGATGGGATAAATCGCGATCACTTCGCTAACTTGATAGGCTACATTTGCGGTAGCCTCATTCCCGTCAACGGTTACATAGCGCGGCGTACTCATCATCGCCTCCTGAAGCGAAAACTACCAGCCTAGCTGGGGAAGAACCACCCTCGCCCCGAGCGAGGCCCCGCCTTGCCTCCCCAAGCTCGGGCGAGGGACGTTGGCTTATGTACATTTCTATTTTACTCCAAAGCCCTTAGTTGTCATACATCAAGGCTTCATTGGGTGCACGCAAATGTTGTAGAAATGTCAAGGGGCGAGGGGAGGCGAAGAGGGCTGTCGCCGTTGAGCCAGGCACAGTGAGCCTTGCACACAAGCCTTCCCGTTCCTCGTCTTCCACCTTGGGCGCCGCCGCGGGTCGGAAGCCCACGGTTAGTTGATATAAAATTGCGTGCGAGCTGGCTGGCTTAGCGCGGGCGTGCGGTGAAGAATTTGTAGCGGGCGGCGGATCCCGCCCGCCTGGACTTTGGCTTTTTCGGGGAAACAACGAAGGCCTCCTGGAGGGCCAGGAGGGCAAAAAGGGGCTCAAAAGACGGGCATGTCGGGGGT
>JAADEP010000058.1 GCA_013153335.1 Chloroflexota bacterium | reverse complement strand
GGCTCCTACACGGGCATCGACCTGCCCGGCGAGGCCGACGGCCTTATCCCCGACCCAACCTGGAAGCGGATTTACCGGGGCGAAAACTGGTCCACGGGCGACACGTATCTGGCCAGCGTGGGCCAGGGCTACGTCTTGGTCACGCCCATCCAAATGGCCGTGGTGATTTCCACCATCGCCAACGGCGGCAAGGTGATGCAGCCCACTTTGGTATATGAGCACCTGGACGCGGAGGGCAAGGTTATCCGGCCTTTCCAGCCTGTGGTGCGCTGGGATGTGACCCAAGAGCCTAAGATCCAGGTGTTTGAGAACCCGGGCGGCATCGGACGGTGTCGGCCCACGGGAGAGGTGAAAACCATCGAACCGCGCGTGCTGGCTTTGGTCCGGGAAGGGATGCGCCGGGCGGTTGAGTATGGTACGCTCAAGAACGCGTTCGCGGACTTTGCGCTCTCGGCCGCGGGCAAGACAGGTTCGGCGGAGTATTGTGACAATCGCGCCCAGCTCGCGAACCGCTGTCAGCCGGGCAGCTGGCCTTCCCACGCGTGGACGGCGGCCTTCGCGCCCTATGAGAACCCTGAAATCGCGGTGATCGCGTTCGTATACGACGGCACCGAAGGCGCAAAGACGGCCGCGCCTATTGTGCGCCAGATCATGGACGCCTACTTCCAGCTCAAGTCCATGGATGCAGGCCAATAGCTGCCCGGGTCGATCTTCGCCTCGAAGGCATTAGCGAGGCCCGGTTCGGCTTCAGGCCGGGGCCAGCAGCGCGCGCAAGGTGGGTTCGATGGCCTCGTACGAGAAATGCGCCCACGCGCGGGCGTAATTCCATTCGACCATCGCCCGACGACGTACGGGGCTCAGCAGGGCTTCACGCGCCGCTTCGACCACGGACTGCGTAACTTCGCCCTCCATCTCGACCACGTCAAAGCCTTTGGGCCGGATGTCCGCGTCGTACACGGGATAGCGGTTGACCAACAAGGGCACGCGGTAATAAATGGCTTCGAGGAACGCGTTGCCAAAGCCCTCATACAGGCTGGGGTACGTCACGAAATCGGCCGCGAGATACGCGTCGGCCAGGCTGAAGATCGGACCGTGGGGGCCTTGCCCGCGCCGAGGCCCGAACCGCTCGGCCGCGTAACGCCACGGCACGCGGGCCTCCCGGGCCCGTTTTTCAAGCGCGCGCAGATACGCGTACCCCTCATCCCCCGCAGGATGGGATAGCACCAGGACGGCCCGATGTCCGTACAGCCCGCGAGGGTGCTGATTGAGCGCGGCGACCAGGTCCACCGCGTGCTCGATGCCCTTGCGCGGGATGACGCGTGTGGGCTGCAGGATGAGGAGGTCGTGCGGGGCCAAGCCCAGAGCCGCGCGCACTTGCTGGCCGAACTCGTCGAGCCCGCGCGCCGCGCGGCGAAAGTCGAACACATTGGGCACGACTACGCTTGAGAGACCGCGTCGTGCCTTTAGGTCGCGTTGGGCCAGCGAATTGATGACCACATGGCGCAGGTTGGGCAACGCGGGCGGGAAGGAATGCGCCAGCACATCGGCCACACGTTCGGGCCGAAAGCGCGCGCGTTCCCAATAAAAGTCGTGATGATGCCCGATGGCTGGCACGCGCGTGCGTTCGAGCACTCGGTGCAAGGCCATTCCCAAGGCCAGGTGCATGGGGATGGCCAGCGCGTTCTCAACGACCAGCACATCCACGCGGAAGGTGTGCAAAAAGCGCTCTAAGGCTTGCGCAAGGCGTTCGGCCAGGGCGTTGAGACGGTCGCGCCAGCCTGGTTCAGGGTCCGCAGCCCCGAACGCGGCCTGTTGCAGCGCGCGCACTTCTGGGTGCAAGAAGTGCATCTCTGGGACCGTGCACCCGGGTTCAGCTTCGGCATCGCGTTCGCCCGCGCAGTACACCACCTCATGCCCGAAGCCGCGAAAGATATGAGCCCATTTGGCTGCTTCCAACGACACGCCGTCTACGCCCGCGAACCGGGTTGAAACAAAACCGAGCCGCATGCCTCACTCCCTCGGGGGCGAAGTGAAGGCCCGCGCGGGAACGCGGAGCCACAAAACTTCGTAAGGTCGGAGGGGGATGGTCAGGGTTGGGCCCTCGGCCATGCCGAGCGCGCGGCCGGTTCGTACGTCCACGAGGGGGCCGGGACGCGCGGGCCATGGGACGCGCACCGTGCGCGCGGTACCCGCGATTTCGTGGAGCGCGAGCACGCTGCCCGGGGCGCCGGGCTCGCCGCGCCAAAGCGCGAATACGCCTGGGTTGACCGCGAGCACGTGTTGCGGTTGTTGGGGGTGGAACGCGTCCGTCCGCGCGCGAGCCTGGAGCAGGGCCATCATGCCGTCGTATACCTGCCGGCGCCGCCCGCGCGGCTGGGCGAGCTCGCGGGCCAGCGCGCGCAGCGCGAACCGGGCGCGGTTGATGGCTCGCGGTTGGCCTGTGCGTTCGACAGCCTCACGATCGCCCCGCGAGCCGAACAGGCTGTGCACATACACCGCGGGCATGCCTTGAAGCGCGAACAGGATCGCGTGCGCAGCCAAAAAGCGGGCGACCTGGCGCTCTAAAGGCTCGCCTTCATAAGCCGGGTTGAGCGCGTCCCAGTAGGTGATGTTGAGTTCATACACCGCGCGGGAACCGTCGGGCAGCGCGCGATACGAGACTTCGCCGCCTTGGGCCAGGGTGTGCTCCACCAATCGCTCGACCTCGTCCGCGCGCAAGAGGCCCTCGACGGGCCGCACGCCAATGCCGTCGTGCGACGCGAGGAAGTTCAAGAACGTGGTTGCGGGCGTAGGCGGGGCCACGCTGCGCGCCCATTCGGTTAGCGCGCGGCTATCGCGGGTGAGCAGAGTGTGCAGGACCAGGGGCGGCAAAGGGAATTGATAGACCAATTGGGCTTCGTTATAGCCGTCGCCGAAATAACGCACGTTCTCCTCATGCGGGACGTTGGTCTCGGTCAGCAAGAGCACGTGGGGCGCGACGTCGTCCAGAACCGCACGGAACAGCCTGACCAGCGCGTGGGCCTGGGGCAGGTGAATGCACGACGTGCCCACTTCCTTCCACGTAAACGCGACCGCGTCCAGCCGCAGCATGCTCGCGCCGTGGGCCACGTAATCCAGCATCACGTTGACCATGGCCAGCAGCACGTGGGGCGCGCGGTAGTTCAGGTCGATTTGATCCGCGCTGAACGTGGTCCAGACCCAGCGCGGGCCCTGGGCCGTCTCAAAGCGGGTGAGCAAAGGCCAGGGGCGAGGGCGCACCACGTCCGAAAGGTCGGTGTCGGGCGGAAGGTGGAGGAAGGTGTCCTGGTGCTCGGGTTCTCCGCGCAGGAAGGCTTGGAACCAAGGGTGTTGGCTCGAGACGTGGTTGAGCACCAAATCGAACATCAGGTCAAAACCCAGGGCTTGCAGGCGGTGGATGTGATCCCACGTGCCCCAGGCAGGGTTGACCTGGCCATAATCGATGACCGCGAAGCCGTCGTCGGAGGAGTACGGGAAGAAGGGCAGCAAATGCACCCACGAGAACCCAGGTCGGACCCAGCGGTCCAGAGCGTCGGCCAGCACGGCCAGCGGTGGGCGCGGGGCGTCACGGAACTGGTCGCCGTAGGTGATGAGCAGCGCGTCGCGTTGGGTGAGCACCCGACGCCCAGGCGCGGGCTCGGGGAGCCGCTCGCGCCACGCGCGCAGGGCTTGTTCGAGCTGCGCGGCTACTTCGGGGCCTTGAGCCCCGTAGAGCCTCTCGAGCTCTTGTCGCCAACGTTGCGCGGGCGGGGCTAGCGGGAACGCGTCAAGGGGCGCGAACGTGGTCATAGCCGGCCGCGAGCTCAATCCACAAAACGGTATTTGAGCAGGGTCCAGAGCGCGATGAAACCGTCTTTGGCCTTGATCTTTTTGCCCTCGCTGTAATCCCGCGGGTTGAAGGCGATGGGCACTTCGAAGACCCGATAGCCCCGCTTGAGCACCTTCGCGGTAAACTCGGGTTCGAATTCAAAGCCCCGGGCGTGCAAGGGCATGTTCTCGATCACTTCCCGCTTGAAGACCTTGTAGCCGGTTTCCATGTCCG
>JAADEP010000017.1 GCA_013153335.1 Chloroflexota bacterium | reverse complement strand
GAAGCCCGCGGCTAGTATAAAATTGCGCATGGATCACCCGACCCAACGCGCGAGGCGTGCGGTGGTGAATTCCTAGCGGGCGGGTTCAGCCGCCCGCGGGTCAGGCGCGCGGGTTTCGCCGCCCGCACGCGCCCAAACGCAATGTCGGAGATCCTGTATGCCAACGTCATCACCCAAGCCCTCGTGCCCCTTCGACCTGGCCGAGCTCCAGAGCCTGGTTGGAGAACCGTATTGGTCGCGCGGCCGCCAATACGCCAAACAAGGAAATGTCCAGACGTTGCATCTTGAAGGCCGCGAGCTCGACGCGACGGTGCAAGGTTCTCACGGCAACGTCTACAGTGTTCGTATCGCCTGGGACGACCAGGGGCAGCTCACCACGCTGCAGTGCACCTGTTCCATGTATATGGAATGGGGACTGTATTGCGAACACATTGCAGCTGCGGCCTTGGTCGCGTGCGGGGAAGGCGTGCTGTCCGAGGCCCAGAAGGATGCGCTGGCCCAGATGCCCCGGCGGGAGCTGTTGGGACGCCTGTCCGCGGCCGACTTGCGCGAACTGTGGCAGCAGCTGGCTTTGGCGGCTTCGGAATTCGATGACTTGCTGCGCCTGCGCTTTATGGCCAAGGATGCCACGAACTATTTTTCCCGGTCCGTGCTCGCCCAGGCCGTTGATACTTTTGTCCATTACGCCTTAGAGCGCGACCCGCTGGCGGGGGTCTGGTCGTGGGCGATTCATCGAACCCTGCGGGAACTCCTGCGGCAGGGCCATCCGCGCAGCCTGGAAGCGCTGGCTACGGTGACCGACGCGCTGTTGGCCATACCAGACTGGTATCGCTACGGCTATGTGCAAGGACAGGATAGCGTCCTGCACTTTGCTGAGGAGCTGGGTTGGATATGGGCCCGGGCCATGCTGACCTTACCTCTCACGCAAGAGGAGCGGCGCAAGTGGACTCGATGGCTAAAGCAACGAAAGCAGATAGCTGAACAAGGGTCCCTGGACTGGTATTCGCTTGAACGGGCTATCGAGGCTGCGGAGGAAGGCTGGGACGCGGAGCCCATTCGCCGCGCGCTCGCAGGCGAGGCGACCGGGCGCCCAACGGCCCGACGCTTCCCGTGGACGCACGACGATGAGCTAGACCGCCTGCGCTTCGAAATCCTGTTGGAGCAGGGGCGTCGCAAAGAGGCTGAAAACTGGGCGCGTGTACGGAACCTTTATATCCCGTATCTGCGGTTGCTGCTAGAGGATGGGCGCCTGGACGAGCTGATGCAGGCCGCGCGGGATTTGCCCCTTCCGGCTTCTCAGGCTCTGGATGCGGCGAAAATGCTGTGGGAGGCCGGCCATCGCGCCGAAGCCCTGGACCTCGCGGTGACGCACTGGCGCAAAATTGGGACGGCGAAGGCCAAGCTCGACGTGCTGTGGGGCATAGCGGAGCTGGCCCGCTGGATTTGGGATCACGCGTCCATCCTGGGGCGCGAAGACCTCGCCCGCGACGCCGCGGCCTGGATTTTGCAGCATACCCGTCCCTCCCTGGACGATTATCAGGCCTACCGCAGCCTGTTCTCGGCCGCGGATTGGCTTCGCCAACGGGAGCAGGCCCTGGCGTGGATGCGGGCGAACGCCTCGCTGCGGGACACCATGCTGGCCCTGGCCGAAGAGGGGCTTTTGGCCGAAGCCATGCGCATGGCCGAAATCCCCGAAGGGACGCACGCCGAGAGCGCGGAATGGGAAATTCACAAGCGCGAAGAATTGATGCGGCATCTGCTCCCGTATGTGCAGGAAGAGCATCCCGAATGGGTTGCGAAGCAGGCGTGGGCCCTGGCCGAAGCCCTCATCGGCACGGCCAACTCAGCTTACTACGAACTCGCGGTTCGATGGTTAGCGGAAGCCCGCCGCGCCTACGCGCGCCTGGGCCGCGAGGCCGAATGGCAGGCCCGGCTGGACGACCTCGTCCAGCGTCACCGCCGCAAACGAAGCCTCAAACGCCTGCTGCGCGAGCGGGGCTGGATAGCGTGAGCGATGGGTGTATGTAAGGTGAGGAGCGGGAGCAGATAGCAAGGAGGAGCAGGAAGTTGGAAGTTTGAGGTTGGAGTTTTGCAACAAAAGTCGGTAGTTAACCGTCGATAGTCGACAGATAAGCCAACGATCAACCACTAACCGCTCGCTATCCGCTCCCTGCTCACCTGCTCCCTGCCCCCTGCTTCCCTGCTCACCTGCTTCCTTCCCCCTGCTTCCCTGCTCACCTGCTTCCTTCCCCACCAACCCCCACTTTCATCCCTTATAATAGATCCGTCCGAGGGCCGTGCGCCCTTGGGTGATCCCCCGCGTAGGAGGTCGCGATGAGCCCGATGTTCGTCCCGGGGCCGGTGGATGTTGCCCCTGAGGTCGCCCAAGCCCAGACCAAGCCCATGCTCCCGCATCGAAGCCCGGAGTTTGAGGCCATTTTTCACGCGTGCGAACAGCGCGCCCGCGCGTTGTTCTTCACCCAATATCGCGTCTTCATCACCGCGTCTTCGGGCACGGGCTTTCAAGAGGCCGCGGTGCGTAACCTGGTGCGTCCTGGCCAGCGGGTGCTGGCCGCGGTGAACGGCGCGTTTGGCAAGCGCTGGCGCGAGGTCGCGCAGACCAACGGCTTGCCTGTCGACACGGTTGAGGCCCCTTGGGGACAACCCATCACGCCCGAAGCCGTAGCTCAGGCGCTGGAAGCCCAGCCCGGCGTGTATGACCTCTTCCTCATGGTGCACAACGAAACCTCCACGGGCCTGGAAAACCCGGTGCAAGCCGTCGCCCAGGTCGTGCGCGAGCTGAGCCCCGACACCCTCATCGCGGTGGATTCCGTCTCAGGCCTGGGCGGCGCGCGGATCGAAATGGACGCGTGGGGGCTGGACATGGTCTTCACCTCGGGCCAGAAGGCCCTGGCTTTGCCCCCGGGCATCGCGCTCGCGGCCGTTTCGGACCGCGCGCTCGAGCGAGCCAAAGCCGTGCCGCACCGCGGGTGGTACTTCGACCTCCTACGCCTCGAGAAACACCGGCTCAAAGATAGCACCCCGGCCACCCCGCCGGTTTCGCTGATCTACGCCCTGGACGTGCAACTGGACCGCATCCTGGCCGAGGGGCTCGAGGCCCGATTTGCGCGCCACGCGACCATGGCGCGCATGGTCCACGAGTGGGCCTTGCGCCGCGGGTTTGACCTGTTCGCGCAAGAAGGCTACCGTTCCAAGACCGTGACCACCCTGGTCAACACCCACGGTTGGGATATCGGCCAGCTCAACGCGTTCCTGCTCGAGCGTGGGATGCGCCTCGCGAACGGCTATGGGCCGCTCAAAGGCAAAACCTTCCGCATCGCGCACATGGGCGAGCTGCAACCCGCCGACGTCGAAGCCCTGTTGCGCGCGTTGGACGAATTCGGCGGTTGGGGGTAGATCATGCCGACATCCATTCCTTTGCTCGACCCCGAAGACCCGCTCAAGAAACCCCAAGTGGGGGAAGAGTACGAGATCACCCTCACGGCCTGGATTTATGGCGGTGAGGTCATGGGCCGGCTGCCCAACGGGCAGGCTGTATTCGTGCCCTTTGCCTTGCCTGGCGAACGGGTGCGGGTGCGTCTCACCGAAGTCAAACCCCATTACGCGCGCGGGGAAGTGGTCGCGTTCCTCGAAACCTCGCCCGACCGCGTGCCCCCGCGGTGTCCGCATTATCAGAAATGCGGCGGATGCCATTATCAGCACGTTCGCTACCCTGCCCAGCTCACGGCCAAGAGCGTGATCTTGCAAGACCAGCTGGAACGCATCGGCAAGATCGCGAACCCACCTGTGGGCGCGACCGTGCCCTCGCCCCGACCGTGGCACTACCGTAACCACGCACAGTTCCACCTCACGCCCGAAGGGCGCCTGGGGTTCAAGGCGCGCGACGGCGAAACCGTGCTCCCCATTGAGACGTGCCCCCTGCTGGACGAAACCGTGAGCGAGATTTGGCCGCGTATCACCTTCGAAACGCCCCAGGGCATCGAGCGGGTGCACGTGCGCAGCGGGGTCGATGGCCAGGCCATGGTCGTGTTCGTCGGGGACGAGCC
>JAADEP010000004.1 GCA_013153335.1 Chloroflexota bacterium | reverse complement strand
GACGAGGTCATTAACATTCGTTTGCGTCGGGCCGGTGAAAAGCAAGCCTCCGGCGCGGTGGAAGAAGGTGTAAGCATCAAAACCGCGCAAGAAAGCCCGCGCGTCCAGGCCCATGGCTCGCGCGCGGGCCACGGTCTGAGGCGTGACAATGGCCCCGGCCGCGTCGGTCGGGCCGTCGGTGCCGTCGGTGGCCAGTGCGACCAAAGCCATGGGCCCCGCAGGCGGAAGCGCGTGCCACGCCAACGCGGTCGCCAGGGCCAGGGCCTGATTGCGCCCACCCAGGCCGGGTTGCGGCCCCAACGTCACTGTGGTCTCACCGCCAGCGAGCACGCACCCGGGGCGCGGCACGGGCCGGTCAGCGCGGGCCATCTCACGGCCCACGGCGGCCCATACGTGAGCGACTTCGTGGGCCTCGCCCATAAGGGTGGTGGTCAAAATCTGCGCCGTCCAATTACGTGCCTGACACGCCTTCGCCGCAGCCTCAACCGCGATGCGCACCGACCCGATAACCGCAGCCCACGCGCGGCGAAAGATGGGGTCGTCGGGCTTGGCTGTCTCGCCCTGACCGGTGCGCAGGCCTTGCTCGAGATAGGCACGTACCGATGCAGGCACACGGTCGAGCAAATCGTAATGGGCCAACACCGCCCACGCGTCCGCGAACGTGGTCGGGTCGGGCACTGTCGGCCCCGAGGCGATGACGCTGAGATCGTCGCCCAAGACGTCCGAAAGCGCGAACGTAATAACCCGCGCGGGGGCGGCCCATCGCGCCATCCCCCCGCCCTTGACGCGGTCCAAGTGCTTGCGCACGGTGTTGATCTCGTGGATGGTCGCCCCACTGGCCAACAACGCTTGGGTGACTTGCCGGAGATCCGCCAGCGTAAGGCCATCGGCCGGCCAGGTGAGCAAGGCCGATCCTCCGCCAGAAATAAGGGCCAAAACCATGTCGTCGGGCTGGGTCTGTTGGAGCAACCGAAAAACGCGCTGAGCTGCCTCCACGCTGCGGGCATCGGGCACGGGATGCCCGGCTTCCATCACGGTCACGCGAGGCCACCCAGGGCCGGCGTAGCCATCCTTGGTGATGATCAAACCTTCAGCCAGGTGCCCACCGAGGGCCTCATAGGCCGCGCGGGCCATGGGATACGCGGCCTTCCCCACCGCGATCAGAAACACCCGCCCCGGGGGATCGGGCCAGGGCACAAACTCGGATTGTGCCCGAGCCCCCTCGCGCAGCCACGCCCGAAGCGGGGGCACACAGACCCCACTTCGTCCTCGCCGCTGACACCGGTAGCGTTGAAGCGCCCGGGCCGGGTCGACCGCTTGCAATGCAGCGAGCAACGACTGTCGCAGGTCTGCCCGAACCGCCGCGGGAACTTCATGCGCCCAAAGGGTTTCTGAGCCAAATTGGATGTCCAGCGGGCTCATCCTGTGCCCTCCTTTCGCCTTGCGTCCCGATCGCACGCGCGGTCTTGGTTTCGTACCAACGCGGTTCCGACAGCAAAGGCTCGTCTTCAGTATACTTGGACGAGCGGAAAAGGTGCGGCGCGCAGGAGCTCCGCACTAGAATTCGCGAGGGGAGACGCCATCGGACGCTTGCGCTCGTTCTAAACGGTACGCGCATCTTTCAGGCCAAACCTCGAGCCAGAAGGCAAGTTATTCGCTACTTTGAATTGTGCATCCCGTTTCGCAGGCTTTTGTGCTAAAATAGGGTCAACCTTTCTAAGGCGCGAACGTAGCGGTCGAAGCGCGGAAATATGACATTTGTCACTAAAAACGTTTCACGTTCTTTCGGTAAACTGAAGGCGCGGGGCGAGGGGAACCTCTTGCGGAGGTCATGATGCAACAGGACTGGTGGGCCTTATTGGAGCGAATCAAGTCCGAGGTCTCGATTCAACGCGTGCGCGAAAAAGACGTGATTTTTCATCAAGGGGACTGGGCCGACGCCCTGTATTGGGTGATTTCCGGCGCGGTCCATTTGGAACGGGTCGACGTCGACGGTCACCAAGCCATTCTCTGCCGCCATGGGCCAGGGAGCTTTTTCTGTCCCCTGGCCTTTTTTGACCGCGGGCCCCAACCCGGCACCGCGCGCGCAGAAACGCACTCGGTCGTCGCCGTCGTGCCCCGAGAGACGTTCATGCGCCTCATGGACGAACACCCTGAATTTATGGAACAAGTCCAAGCCCAGTGTTTCCGCCACATCCGTCATATTATCAAGCGCCTGGAAGTCAGTCTGTTCCACGACGTGCGCGAGCGGCTCATTATGGTGCTCTTGGAGCACGGCGAGCCCGAGCCCGACGGCACCCTTTGGGTTCGGGCCACGCAACAGCAACTCGCCCAATGGGTCGGGGCGAGCCGCGAGACCATCAGCCGTGAGCTCGCGAACCTCAAACGCGAGGGCTGGGTACAGGTACGTCGCGGCGCTGTCATTGTGCTCGACCCAGAGGAACTTCGAGCACAGTTACCCATTCTCACGACCACCCCCGCCGCCAGCCGGGTATGACAACAATCAGCCGGTTTTGTGACTCTGATCACGGAAGTCTGGGCGGGGATGATCTATGCTGTAGGCAGAGGGCGAAGCCCTTCCGCAACTTTTGAAGATTCAGGAGGAGCGCGATGCGACCGAAACGCCTGCTCGTTCTATTCCTTGCCTTAGGCATGATCGCCGCGCTGTTGGCCGCGTGTGGTGGCCAGGCGGCGACGCCCGAGGTCAAGGAAGTGGTGAAGACGGTCGAGGTGGTCAAGACCGTCGAGGTTGTGAAGACGGTCGTGGTCACCCCCGAAGCCCAGCCCACCGAGGAGCAACAAGCCAATATGGTGGGCGAGGGCGATATCGCCTTGACCGAAGAAGAGTTCAACAAGGCCAAGCAGATTTACTTCGATCGCTGCGCGGGTTGTCACGGCGTGCTGCGCAAGGGCGCGACGGGCCCCAGCCTGGAGCCCGAAAACACCCGCCGCTTGGGCACCGAGAACCTGGCCCAGATCATCTACAACGGTACGCCCAAGGGCATGCCTGACTGGGGCAAGCAGGGCGTGTTGAGCAAGGAAGAGACCATCCTGATGGCCAAGTACGTGCAGCTCGACCCGCCCATGCCGCCCGAGATGTCCATGCCGCAAATGAAGGAGACCTGGGAAGTGCTGGTGCCGCCCGAGGAGCGACCGGACCAGCCGCAACATGACCGGGATTGGCAGAACTTCTTCGTGGTCATCCTGCGCGACGCGGGCAAGGTGGCCATCATTGACGGTGATACCCACGAAGTGGTCAACATCGTGGAAAGCGGTTACGCGACCCACATCGTGCGCATGTCCAAGTCGGGTCGCTACGTGTACACCATCGGCCGCGATGGTAAGGTCGGCCTGATCGACCTGTGGATGGAGCAACCTGACCTGGTCGCCAAGGTCAAGGTGTGCTACGACGCGCGCTCGGTGGACACCAGCAAGTACACCGGCTATGAGGACAAGTACGCGATCGTGGGCTGCTACTGGCCGCCGCACTTCGTGATCCTTGACGGCGCGACCCTGGAGCCCATCAAGATCGTCAGCACCCGCAGCTACACCTACGACACCGAGGAATATCACCCCGAGCCTCGCGTGGCCAGCATCGTGGCCTCCCACGCGAAGCCGCAATGGGTGGTCAACGTGAAGGAAACCGGCCTGGTCTGGCTGGTGGACTACAGCGATCCCAATAACCCGACCATCAAGATGCTTGAGGCCGAGCGCTTCTTGCACGACGGTGGCTGGGCCATGAAGTGGAACGGCACCGAACGCGTCGGCCTGAGCCCGTACTTCTTGGTCGCCGCGAACATGCGCAACAAGGTTGTGGTGGTCAACACCGAAGAGGAGAAGATCGAGGCCATCGTGCCCGTGGGCACCAAGCCGCACCCCGGCCGCGGTGCCAACTGGGTGCACCCCGAGTACGGCCCGGTCTGGGCGACCGGTCACTTGGGTGACAACTTCATCTCCCTCATCGGCGTCGATCCCGAGGGCCATCCGGATTACGCCTGGAAGGAAGTGAAGCGCATCGAGCTGCCGGCCGCGGGCAACCTGTTCATCAAGACCCACCCCAAGAGCAAGTATCTGTGGGTCGACTTCCCCATCACCAACGACGAGAAGATGCAACGCAGCGTGTGCG
>JAADEP010000111.1 GCA_013153335.1 Chloroflexota bacterium | reverse complement strand
GCTCAAACGACAAACAGGCGCCCGCGCGGGCGCGATACGCATGACGCACGCCCCAGGACGGCAGGAGTTGGCCGAACATGGGGCCGCAAAACAGGCAAAGTGACCGGCAAAGTTGGCCTATCTGCTGGGGGCAACGTGCTTTCGAGGTGGGCAAAAACAAAGAATCTCTGGCTACACGCAGCACCAAAGCAAAAGAAGCATCGCAACTAGGCGACTATACGCAGGATCAATTCTCGAGATATACCACCGTGACCCCGCGATCGCCCTCCCCGGGCCGACCCAGGGTGAACCGCCTGACGTGGGGATAGGTGCGCAGAAATCGGTGCACAGCCTCGCGCAGCGTGCCCGAACCTTTGCCATGCACAATGCGCACAAAGGGCATCCCGGCCAAATAGGCCCGCTCCAGATAACGCTCCAAACGCTCCAAAGCCTCGTCCACGGTCAGACCCCGCAAATGCAGCTCGGGCTCGGGCGGCGGAACCCGCGGCAATTCGCGGACCTCCACCTGCACGCGTCCCTGGCGCTTGCGGGCCGCCCGCCGGCTCAAGGGCTCCAGTTCATATAACCGCACCCGCAACGTCAACGGCCCAACCTGCACCTCGGCTTCATCCTCATCCAACAGCCGCACAATATGCCCCACCTGCCCACCCAAGGCCGGTAGCGCCACCGGCGCCCCAGGCGCGAATCCCGCAGGCGCTTCGTCCACCTCGTCCTCGGGCGCGCGCACTGCATCAGCAGATTCGGCTCCAGGCTCAAGGACTGACGCCAGCGCGTCTTCGGACGGCATTTCGGTCTGCGCCGCGCTCTGGACCTCGATGTCCGCCAGGCGCGCGTCCGCTTGCTCCCGCACCTCGTCCACCAAGGCCTGCGCATCCGCGGCATCCGCGAGCCCCGAGCCTTGCCGCAAGCGACGTTCAAGGCGCCGTACCTGGCGCTGCAAACGCTCGATTTCCTCTTCGAGCTGCGCCCGCGTTTGCGCGAGCAAGCGGGTGCGTTCCCGTTCCCACGCGTCAAGACGGGCTTGCAACGTCTTGGCCAAGGCCTGGGCCTCCCGGGCCTTGCGCTCCCACTCGGCCCGCGCGCGCTCGGCCGCCTGGTGCTGCCGCTGTAAATCGGCCAACAAATCATCCGCAGCCACGTCATCCGGATGCAGCCCGGCACGCGCGGCGGCCAGAATCTCGGGGTCAAGGCCCAAGCGCTCCGCAATAATAAGCGCGTTGGAGCGACCGGGCAAACCGATACGCAACCGATAGGTCGGGCGCAAAGTTTCGGGATCGAACTCCATGCTCGCGTTGCGCACCCCCGGCGTGCGGTGCGCGTAGAGTTTCAGTGCGGGGTAATGCGTCGCGACCAGAGTAGTCACCCGCTTGCGCACAAACGCGTCGAGCAACGCCTGCGCCAACGCCGCGCCCTCTTGGGGATCGGTCCCGGCCCCGAGCTCATCCAATAAGGCCAGGGAACGCGAGGTCGCGTGCTTCAAAATGCGGATCAGGTTCGTCAAGTGGGCCGAGAAGGTCGAGAGCGACTGCTCGATGGACTGCTCATCCCCGATGTCCGCGTAAATGCCATCGAACACGGAAAGAGCCGAGCCAGCCGCGGCCGGAATGGGCAGGCCGCTCTGGGCCATCAGCGCGAGCAAGCCCACGGTCTTGAGGGTCACGGTCTTGCCGCCGGTATTCGGCCCGGTCAAAACCAGCACGTAGGTTTCGTCGTCGAGCACCACGTCAATGGGAACGGCCTTATCCTGGGGCAAAAGCGGGTGCCGGGCCCGATAGAGACGCAAGGTGCTGCCCGGATGTCCTTCCCGCGGGCGAAAAGGCACCAGCTCGGGTTCTTCCGCGTCCAGCTCATCTGCATAACGGGCCCGGGCGAAGATCGCGTCGAGCTCGGCCAAAACCTCGACCATTTGCCGCAAGCGCGCGGCATAGATGGCCACCCGTCGGGTCAGCCGCGCCAAAACCCGGCGAACTTCGCGCTCCTCTTCCTTTTCTAAAGTGCGGAGGCGGTTGTTCTCTTCGACCACGCTCATGGGCTCCATGAACACGGTCGCGCCCGAACCCGACTGATCTAGCACAATGCCCGGAAGCTGGTGCCGGTGTTCGGCCTTGACCGGTAGCACATATCGGCCATGGCGGCGGGTGATGATGGGCTCCTGAAGCCAAGGGCGCACGTCAGGGTCGCGGATCAGCCGCTCGAGGTGCTGCAACAGGGCTTGATGCGTGCGCCGAAGCGCAGCCCGCACCCGGGCCAGCTCAGGAGAAGCCTGGTCTCGCACCCGACCGTCGCGCGTCAAGGCCTGCTCAATGGCTTCGACCAGATCGGGCGTGCCCACGATCCGATGCGCGATCCGGCTTAGGTGCGGGAGCTCTCGACGGCGCCGCAAGATCACCCGACGAATCCGCCGCGCGGCCTGAATGGTACGCCAAATGCCCAAAAGCTCTTCGGGCGAGAGGATTTTCTCTCGCGTGGCCCAATCCACCCAGGGTCGAATGTCCAAAGCATCCGAAAGGTCGGTCGCGGGGCCGTCCTGGGTCAACACACGGCGCGCTTCACGCGTTTGCGCCTGCCACTGTTGGGCCAAAGGCAAATCAGCCGTAGGCCGCAACGCGAGCACAGCCTGGCGTCCGGGCTCGAAGGTCGCGCGGCGCGCGACTTGCGCCAACACTTTGGGATATTCCAGCGCTTCAAGGTCTTTCTCGTGCATCCCCACTTACCCAAGTGCAAACAGAACAACGAGGCTTGGCCTAACAGGTTCGGAACGGCGCCTTCCGCCCTGGGGAAACTTGCCCCAATACAGGCCATCCCCCAGACGAGGCCCACCAGCCACCGAACGAACCCGCGAACCGTTCCCCGTCTTTCGAAAGCAACTTCAGTATAACAAGCTTAGGGCGTCAACGAAACCCCGATCGCCTTCAGCCCTGTGCGGAAGTCGCCCTCGTACATCCCGCCAATGCGAATGTAGCGGATGATGCCTTGATCGTCCAGAAAGAAGGTGGTGGGCAGGCCGTTCACGCGATAGCGCAAGGCGACTTCGGCTTTGGCATCCAGCACCACGGGCGGGAGCGGATCCAAGCCCAAGTCTTCCAAGAAGGTTTTGACATGGCCCGGGCTCTCGTCCACGTTGATCAGCACCACGTGGAACTGGTCTTGGTACTGCTGCGCGTAGCGCGCGATCATGGGGAGCTCTTCGACGCAAGGCGGACACCACGTGGCCCAAAAGTTGAGCACCACGGGCTTGCCTCGCAAATCCGCGAGGGATAGCGTCCCGCCGTCCAGAGTGGGTAAGGTCCAATCCGGCGCGCGCATCCCTCGATGGGGGCCAACCGGTACGTCCGGTGCCTGATCGGTCGCGGTGGGCCGGGGCGTGGGGGTGCGCGTGGGCAGCGGCGGCACGGTGATGGTTGGCGTGGGCGAAGGGGGCACGGGGGTAGGCGTGGCCGGCTCCGGACGCTTGAACGACGAACAACCCAACAAAAGCGCAACCAGGGCTATGAGCCAGGTCCAGCGGTGCATCGAGCGCCTCCTCGGGCAAAAGTCCGTTACATGACCAAGTATAATCCACCCGCGGACGGCCCAGGACCGCATCCAGAGCCTGAGCGCACGCCAATATCGTAGAAGTGGTCAAGGGGCGAGGGACTGAAGCGCAGAGGGCTGTCGCCGTTAAGCGCCGCCGCAGGCTGGAAGCCCGCGGCTAGTATAAAATTACGCGCGGATGGTTCGGCCCAGCGCGAGGCATGTGGCGGCAAATTTGTAGCGGGCGGGTTTAGCCGCCCGCGGGTCAGGCGCGGGTTTCGCCGCCCACGGCATGGGCCAAAGCCGCGCTCGCGTGCCGCCCCCGCCGCGGGCTGGAAGCCCGCGGCTAGTATAAAATTACATGCGAGCTATCCAGGCCAACGCGTAGGGCGCGCCGCACCATTTTAGCGGGCGGGTTTAGCCGCCCGCGAGTCAGGCGCGGGTTTCGCCGCCCGCGGCATAGCTATGGCGCCTCCGCTGTGACGGAGATACACGAGCGCACCGCGAGCGGAAGCGCGGCAAGAAGCGAGAACACGGGGCGCAAAAGATGGGCTCGCGCCTAGGAAGGCGCCGCGTCGGTTTGGGCGCGAGATACAGGTCGGGCTTCGCGCGGGATGATGTGCGCGGCACTGGCTTTGAAGGTGAGCATGACCTCCTGGCCT
>JAADEP010000149.1 GCA_013153335.1 Chloroflexota bacterium | reverse complement strand
GGCTTCCAGCCCGCGGCGGCTGCGGTGACGTGAGCGCACCCATGGCCACGAGCCGCGCGCGGCGGAACCCGCGCTTGGCCCGCGGGCGGCTAAACCCGCACCTTGGCCGCGGGCGGCTGAACCCGTCCGCTATCCTCGCCGTCTGTCGCGCGTTCCCGCGTTGGGCCAGTCACCTCGCGCGCAATTTTATGCTAGCCGCGGGCTTCCAGCCCGCGGCGCCTGCGGCAAGCGAGCGCGCCCATGGCTCCACCCCGCGGGGATTCGCAGGCGGCGGAACCCGCGCCTGGTTCGCGGGCGGCTAAACCCGCCCGCTAGGAATTCACCACCGCACGCCTCGCGCGTTGGGCTGGATAATTCGCGCGCATTTTTTTACTAGCCGCGGGCTTCCAGCCCGCGGCGGGGCTCAAGGACGACAGCCCCTTCACCTCCCCCTGCCACTTGACGCCTTCTACAACATTTGTGTGCACCCATAAGGCCGAGGTGCTGGTACAATTCTCCGAAAATCCTATGGCTCGCGATTCCGCTTTCGGGAGGGCTCTATGACATTAACGGTGGTTTTACCCATGGCGGGTTTGGGTACGCGGTTGCGCCCTTTGACTTGGAGCCGGCCCAAGCCCCTGGTGTACGTCGCAGGTGATACAATTTTGGGGCATATCTTGAGGAATTTCCAACAGCTCCCCCCGCAAGATGTGCATTACGTGTTCATCATCGGCTACCTCGGCGATCAAATCCGCGAATACATGGCCAAAGAGCATCCTGAGCTGCGGGTGACGTTTGTGGAACAGCCCGAGGCCCTGGGGCAGTCGCACGCGCTCTATTTGGCTCGCGAGCACCTGCAGGGCCCGACGCTGGTGCTGTTCGCCGACACTCTGCTTGAGACGGATTTCACCTTTTTGGCCCAGGGCCCCGAAGAAGGCTACGTATGGGTGCGGGAGGTCGAAGACCCGCGGCGGTTTGGCATCGCGTTTCTGGACGAACAAGGTTATGTGCGCCGCATTGTGGAAAAGCCTGACACGACCGAACACAAGCTCGCGGTGGTCGGCGCGTACTACTTCCCGCGCGGCGAAGACCTGGCTGAGGCCGTGACCGAACAATTGCGCCGCGATTTGCGTACCCGGGGCGAGTACTACATCGCGGACGCGATCAACCTTTTGCTCGACGCGGGCCGGCTTCGGCTCAAACCCATCCGCGTGACCACGTGGCTGGACGCGGGCACGCCCGATGCTCTGCTGGCGCTCAATCGCTATTTGCTGGACCACGGCCGCGCGAACACGGTCGAGGCCCTTCGGCCCGGTGTGGTGATCGTGCCTCCGGTGTTCATCGACCCCACCGCGGAGGTCGAGCAATCGGTCATCGGCCCTTACGCGACCTTGGGGCCGGGCGTGAAGGTCCGTGATAGCCTGGTGCGCGAGAGCATCGTGGCCTCGGATGCGGAGCTGACAAACGTCATCCTGACAAACAGCCTGATTGGAAGCAAAGCCCGTGTCCAAGACACGCAAGGGGTGTTCAATATAGGTGACCACAGCCGCGTGGCTGGGGCATAGTCCGGCGGAAACCTTGCTGGAGGGTTGGCCATGATTATCGGTATCCCCAAGGAAATCAAGGATAATGAATACCGGGTCGCGATGACCCCGGGGGGTGTGGAACAATTGGTCCAGCACGGGCACCGGGTGCTGGTACAAGCCGGGGCCGGTGAAGGCAGCGGGTTCTCGGATGAAGAGTATCGTCAGAGCGGTGCGACCGTGCTTCCGACCCCCGAGGAGGTCTGGACCCAGGCCGAGATGATCATGAAAGTCAAAGAGCCCCAACCGCAAGAGTACCCTTTCTTGCGGGAAGGGCTCATCCTGTTCACGTATCTGCATCTGGCCGCGGAAGAAGAGCTCACCCACGAGTTGCTCAAACGCAAGGTGACGGCCATCGCGTACGAGACGGTCGAGCTCGATGACGGGCGGCTGCCTTTGCTCACGCCCATGAGCGAGGTCGCGGGCCGGATGTCGGTTCAGGTTGGGGCCCACTATCTCGAAAAAGCCCACGGCGGTCGCGGCAAGCTCCTCAGCGGGATCCCGGGGGTGCGGCCGGCCGACGTGCTCATCATCGGCGGCGGCACGGTGGGCTTCAACGCGGCCAAAATCGCGCTGGGCATGGGCGCGCACGTGATCATCATCGAGAAGAATCCCGACCGCTTGCGCTATTTGGACGATGTGCTTCACGGCAACCTGACGACCCTGGCGTCGAACCCGCGCAACATCACCGATTCCATCCGGGTTGCGGACCTGGTCATTGGCGCGGTGCTGATCCCAGGCGCCCGCGCGCCCAAGCTGGTGCGTCGCGAGCACATCAAGCTCATGAAGCCCGGCAGCGTGATCGTGGACGTCTCCATTGACCAAGGTGGCTGCGTGGAGACCATGCGGCCCACCACGCACAGCCATCCCACCTTTGTGGTGGACGGGGTCATTCACTATGGCGTGACCAACATGCCGGGCGCGGTGCCGCGCACGTCGACCTATGGTCTCTCGAACGCGACCCTGCCGTACGCGTTGAAATTGGCCGACTTGGGCTTTGTGGAGGCCGTGAAACAGGATCCGGCGCTGGCCCGCGGGGTCAACACCTACAAGGGCCATCTCACCCATCCCGCGGTGGCTGAAGCCTTTGGCCTGCCTTACACGCCCCTGTCCAAGTTGCTCTGATCGCTATGGGGCACGGTAGATGGTCTGCCGTGCCCCATGTTTTCCCTGCCGCGGATCGTCCCGTCCCGCTTGGCCGCCCCAGGTTCGCCCTTCCTCCCTCCTCATCCCCACCCGAGGACGACGGCTTGCCCAAGGGATGATCTTTCTCATATCTCCATACCCTTTAGGCCATGACATTGGTCACTGGGCATTACATGAAAATTGGATTAAACCTAAAGCAGGTATGGGGATACCGATTCTGTCACATGGGAGAGAGCGCCGTGACCCGACGAGTGACTTCTTCCTGGATGATGTTGGCCGGGGGTGTCTTGCTATTCGTGGTCGTGCCCCTGGCCTTGTTTTTGCCGCGGCCCAAAGCGGGCGTGAACCCTTGGGAACATGTGCCGCAACGGGCTGCGCCTACCGACCATTCGAATTTGCTCCCAGGGCCCTATGAAACCCCTCAAGAGGTGACGCGCGCGTGTCTGGAGTGCCATCCCGACGCCGCGCACGAGGTCATGCAGACCTCGCACTGGACCTGGTTGAGCGACCCGCAATGGGCACGGTGGTTGGGCAAAGAAATCCAGATCGGCAAGAAGAACGCGATCAACAACTTCTGCATCGGCATCCAAGGGAACTGGCCCGGCTGTACCCGCTGCCATGTGGGATATGGCTGGAAGGACGCGAACTTCGACTTTGAGAACCCTGAGAACGTGGACTGCCTCGCGTGCCACGCGGACATGACCACGTACGCCAAAGGCAAGGCCGGCATGCCCTTGGATAGTATTGACTTGACCGCGGCCGCGCAGAGCGTGGGCGGGCCGCCTACCCGATACAACTGCGGCAAGTGCCACTTCAACGGCGGCGGCGGCAACGCGGTCAAGCACGGGGACCTCGACGAAAGCCTCTACGTGCCCGAGCCCGAGCTCGACGTGCACATGGGCAAGCACGATATGCTTTGTGTCGACTGCCACACCGCGGAGGACCACCGCATTAAAGGGCATGCGCTGTCCTTTGCCATCGAGTACGGCGACCAGGTGCAATGCGCGGATTGCCATACCGACCGGCCTCACGAGGATGACCGGCTCAACGATCACACCGACGCGGTGGCGTGCCAGACCTGCCACGTGCCCTACGTCGCGCCCAAGTGGCCCACCAAGGTCTGGTGGGATTGGTCCACCGCGGGCCGGGATGACATCCCCGAAAACCACTACACTTACTTGAAGATCAAGGGCTCCTTCCGCTACAAGAAGAACTTCGTGCCCGAGTACTACTGGTGGAACGGCACGGTGCGCTACCGCTACTTGTTGGGCGATCCCATTGACCCTGAGAAGCCCACGATGATCAACCCGCCGGATGGCAGCATCCACGACCCCAACGCGAAGATCTGGCCGTTCAAGATCCATCGGGGTCGGCAGCCCTATGACACCGAGTACAAGATCTTGCTCCAGCCCTGGACGGTCGGCGAAGGCGCGTTCTGGGACGCCTTCGATTGGGAGGTCGCGCTGCGAGAAG
>JAADEP010000145.1 GCA_013153335.1 Chloroflexota bacterium | reverse complement strand
GTGAATACGTTGAAGCCCAAACCGGTGAGCGCTTCGCGCATTACGTTGGCCCAGCTGATGCAACCCCAGCACGCGAACAATTTGGGCACGGTGCACGGCGGGGTTATCATGAAGCTGGTGGATGAAGCAGGCGCGCTGGCCGCGACGCGCCACGCAGGCCATCGGGTGGTCACGGTCGCGGTGGACCAGATGATGTTCCAGCACCCCATTCGCCTGGGGCATTTGGTCATTTTGACCGCGGAAGTGTCGTACGTGGGCCGTACTTCGATGGAGGTCGAGGTCCAAGTCGTGGCTGAGAACCCCTTGACCGGCGAACGGGTGCACACCAACACCGCGTACGTGGTTTACGTCGCGGTGGATGAACAAGGGCGTCCGACCCAGGTGCCGCCGCTCCTTTTGGAGAACGAAGCTCAACGCCGCCGTTGGGAACAGGCCAAAGCGCGCCAAGCCTTTCGGCTGCAGCAGCGCGAGCAAATGCGCCAAGCCGCAGCCCAACACGAGGAATCGGCATGAGCGCAGAAGACGTGCCCGAAGGTTGGGAACTCATTGGCGACGCGGACGCGCCACGCGCCCACTTTGGACTCGGGCCCAAACCCGAGCTCATCACGTCCGTGCGTTCGCTCAAAGACCTCATGGACCGGGTGCTGGGCCGCGGGGAATATGACCGCACCCGGCAGGAAGATGCGGGCTGGGCGCACGTGGTACCGTTCCCCTTTTTGGCCATGGTGGGCCTGCGCGAGGCCCGCACCGCGTTGCTTTTGAGCGCGATCCACCCGGGCCTGGGCGGCGTGTTGTTGGCAGGGCCCAGCGGTGTGGGCAAAAGCATCTTGGCCCGCAGCTTCGCGGCCATTTTGCCCCCAGTGGTGCGCAGTCTGTGCTACTACGGCTGCCTGCCCGAAGACATTGAGCGAGGCGGGTTGGAAGCTGTGTGCGCGGATTGCGCGCGCAAATACCAGGCGGGCGAGCCCTTGGCTACCGAAAGCCCGGCGCGATTCTTCGCGCTCGACCCCACCGTCACCCTCGATGACCTGATCGGCCAACCGAGCCCGCCAGACCAAGGCCCGCGCTTTCGCAAAGGTTTGCTCGCGCAAGCCGACGGGCACGTGGTGTATTTGGACGACCTCGCCCGCTATCCGCCCCTGGTTGTCGAGGCCGTGCTCGAAGCCGCGGCCATGGGGTATTACACCGTCCAGCGACCGGGTTGGACCGCGTCGTACCGCTCGCGCTTTCTCCTCGTCGCCAGCGTAGATCCGACCCGAACCCCGGTGCCGCAGCCCTGGTTGGAGCGCTTCGCGCTGCGCGCGGTACTGCATCCCCCGCAGGACGATGAGGCACGCCAACAGGTGTATGAGCACGTGCGCGCGTGGCAGGAGGACCCCGGGGGCTTCGCAGCCCTCTATCGCGATGAAACCGAAGCCCTGCGCGCGGAGATCCACGCGGCCCGGGTGCGTTTGCCCCGGGTTCGCGTCGCGCCCGAGCTCGTGCGCGCAGCCATTCAAGGGGTTCAACGATTGGGCTTGCGCTCGCCTCGGGCCGAATACGCGTGGCTGGAGGCTGCACGCGCCCACGCGGCTGCGGAAGGCCGCGAGTACGTCCGAGCCGCAGATCTGGATGCGACCGCGACTTTGGCCCTGCGTTGGCGTGAAACCGACCTGACACCCGAAGCGTGGACCACGACCGAAGCCGCCGATGCGCGACGCAAGGATCGGCTCGCAGAGGTGCTGGCACCCTTCGCGGAAAAAGGAGGCGAGGCATGAGCCCCCGCATCATCAGCGGTCGCGCGCGGGGGTGTCGCTTGTTCTCGCTCCCGGGCGACCGCATTCGACCCATCACCGACCGCGCGAAAGAAGCCCTGTTCAACATCTTGGGCGATTGGGTTCTGGGCTCAACCTGGCTCGATCTGTTCGCGGGGACCGGCAGTGTGGGCCTTGAGGCCCTCAGCCGGGGAGCGGCTTTCGTACGCTTCGTGGACTGGAACCCCCAAGCCGTACGCCTGATCAAGCGCAACCTGGTGCATTGTCGCCTGGATGACCCCGGACGCTACGAAATCCTGCACATGGATGCCTTCGCGCTGCTGCGCCAACCGCCGGATCGAAGGTTCACGTACATTTTTATCGCGCCGCCTCAATACCACGGCTTATGGAAGAAGGCTCTCTTGGCCCTGGATGAAAACCCCGATTGGCTGGATGAGGACGGCGAGGTTATTGTGCAAATCCACCCGCGTGAATACGAAGCCGTCCCGCTACGGTCGTTTGAAGAAACCGAACAGCGGCGTTACGGTGGGGTGCTGCTGGTCTTTTACGCGCGCCGCGAGCCCGAAGAAGCCACCCCCTCAGCTCCAACAACCGAGACCGATGACGCGGAGGTCTGACGCGCGGCCCCGCGTTCGAAGGATATACCCATGCTTGCGTTGCTCCGTCGTTATCTGCGCCCCTACGTATGGCAAGTTGTGGGGATCGCGCTGTTGCTTTTCTTGCGAGCCAACGCCAGTCTGGCCCTGCCTGGGCTCATGGCCCAAATCGTGAACCAGGGCATTCAGGCCGGAGGCGTGACCGATCCCTTCCCCGAAGCGCTGCGCGCGTCAACCTGGCAAGCGCTGCAAGTTTGGCTCTCGCCCGAGGACCAGCGCGCGCTCCAGCCTCTGTTCCGCACCCTCCCGGTCGAAGCCGCGCGCGCCCAAGGTTACCCCAACGCGCGGGAGCCGCTTTATGTGCCTCGCCCGGATCTCACCCCCGAAGCGCGCGAAGCGGCCACTCGGCGTTTGGTGCCGGCCCTGGCGCTGCTTTATCTTGAGGAACAGGCCCAACGCGACCCCCAGGCGGCCGCGAGGCTCGCGCGTCAGGTCGGCCTGCCCATCCAGCCCGAACCCAACCCCGACCCCGCGACGCGCGCGGCTTGGCGCCAGGCGCTCGCGAGCCTGCCGTGGCGCGCACAAGAGACCCTGGCCCTGGCCCGGCTGCGGGTGGAGTATCAAGCCCTGGGCGTCGACCTCCTCCCCCGGCAAATGCGCCTGCTCGCCCGCCTCGGCGGATGGATGTTGTTGCTCGCGCTGGTCGCGGTGGTTGCGGCCATTGCCGCGGTGTATGGGGCCGCGCGTGTCGCGGCCGGCGTGGCCCGAGATGTGCGGCACGACCTCTTCGCCCATATTCTGCGCTTTTCCGCCGCAGAATTCAGCCGCTTCTCTCCCGCTTCGCTGATCACGCGCACGACCAACGACGTAATGCAAGTGCAGCGCTTGGTCTTCATCATGCTGCGCATGTTGGTCTTCGCGCCCGCCTTGGGTTTGGGCGGCGTGGTCCACGCGCTGCTCCTGGCGCCTTATTTGGGTTGGACCCTGGCCCTGGCCGTCGCGCTTTCGGTCGCGGTGCTCATCGGTCTGCTGGCCGCGACCCTGCCTCATTACCAGCGCATCCAGGAACTCACCGACGCGCTCAACCGCGTGTTGCGCGAGAACCTTTCGGGCCTGCTGGTGATCCGGGCCTTCACCCGCGAACCCGAAGAGATGCAGCGCTTCGACCAGGTCAACCGCGAGCTCACCTTGCTGAGCCGGTTTGTGAATCGGGTGACCGCGGCTTTCACGCCCATCATGATTTTGGTGTTGAACGGCTTGTTCGTGCTCATCCTATGGGTCGGCGCGCATAAAGTCGCGGCCGGCGTGGGCCGCGTAGGCGACTTGATCGCGTTTCTGCAATACACCCTGCAGGTCATGATGGCCTTTATGATGCTGACCATGCTCTTTGTATTTTTGCCCCGGGCCGCGGTTTCGGGCAAGCGCATCATGGAGGTGCTCACGACCGAGCCTTCGGTGAAAGATCCGCCCCATCCCAAACCCCTGCCCGAGCCCCTGCGGGGAGAGGTCACCTTCGAGCACGTATCCTTCCGCTACCCTGGGGCCGAGGCCGACGTCTTGCACGATATCTCTTTCGTCGCGCGGCCAGGCCAGCTCACGGCCATCATTGGCACCACGGGCTCGGGCAAAACGACCTTGGTGCATCTCATCCCGCGGTTTTATGACGTGACCGAAGGCGCGGTGCGTATCGATGGAGTCGATGTGCGCGAAGTTCGTTTGGCGGATCTGCGGCGCCTCATTGCGTACGTGCCTCAGCGCGGGGCGGCTCTGTTCTCGGGCACTGTGGCCGAAAACTTGCGCATGGCTGACCCTAACGCGGACGAGGAGCAGCTCGTCCAAGC
>JAADEP010000091.1 GCA_013153335.1 Chloroflexota bacterium | reverse complement strand
ACCAGCGGGGCCATTGGGGGCCGCGGCTCAGGTCCACGATTTGCGTGTATGGCTCGTAGAACTCGATGCCCAGGTAATCGAGCACGGCCTCGGTGAACCACGCGATGTCGTCGGTGGAGCGCTTCATAAGCGTGTCGAAGTCGGGGATGTTGTGGCGGCGCATAAAGTGGGTGAGGTGCGCGCGTTCGGTGTATTCCGGGGTCGGCCACCACACGAAAGGGTTGTTGTACAAGAAGGATTGCAGAGGTTCCATAACACCGCCTCCTTGAGCCCTTTCCGTTTGGGAAGAAAACACAACGGCGCGCCCTCGCAGGCGCGCCGTCCGTGGACATGCTCAGGGGTGGGGATACACAACGTACATGCCCCACGTGCATCCGTAAAGCTGGTCGAAGTCGTAGGCGCAGACCCAATACTCCACGTTGAGGTTTTGGGAAGTCTGGATGGCGGGGATGGTAAACGAGCCCACGCCGTTGTTGTCGGTGCGGCCGACGCCGATGATCTTGGGCTGTTCCAGGATGTTGTAGCCGTCCACGTGCACCATCACGAAGAGCGGCACATTGGGTTGCCGAACGCCGTTCTGCGACACCGTGGCCCAGATCCATTGCGCTTGTTGCGTTGAGAGTTGCAGCCTCGCGACCTCGGTGTGGATTTCATAGGGTCCCCCGATGGGGGGCTGCCACGTTTGCAGAACGGGGTCCAAAACCTTGTTCTGGTATTCGATGCCGATGGCGCGCAACGTCAGCCACGCGTCCTTCGGCCTGTATTCCACCACCAGACGTTCAAAGCGTTGGATGGCCAGGCCGGTTTCGGGGTCTTGGTACGTCCCGCCGATGGGCGGGCCCGCGTAGGGGGCCAACCCGATCTCGTCCAGATAGCGGTAGAAGATCTCCCAGGGCGGCCCTTCCGCGGGGGGCGGATCGGGATACAGGATGGGCACGATCGGCGCGAGCTCGATCTGGTCAGTCCGCGGGTTGTACATGAGCACCATATCGTGCAGGATAAAGATGATCGCGTTTAGCTTGGGATCCCAAAGCGGCCCGTCCCGGTAGGCCCGGACTCGACTATCTGAAGACAAGTTCTGGTTGATGAAGTCGATAAACCGAACCACCAGCGGGGACTTTTGCAAAAAGGTGTCGAATTGAGGGCTCCAGACCGCGTCTATCGGTGGTTCCTGCATATTGAGGTTCGGCGCACAAGGCTTTCCGCAAGCCCACAGCCCATAGGGCAGGAGCTCGGGTTTTCGGCTGTCATACGGCAATGACAGGCCCAAATACTCAAAGTACTGCTCGTAGCGGCCATCCTTGTCGTTGCGGATCACGCCGCTCACGGGTTCGCCAAAGACCCTGCGCCCCCCGTTTTCCACCACGAATTGCGAAAAGATCCGCTGGACCTCGGTCGGAATGGGTTGTACGGATGCGCCTTGCTTGGTCAGGGCCGCGGTCCGAATTTGCGCGAGCTGATGCCCCAAGGGCGCCAACCGCACCTCGGACCTTTCGCCCTGATGCAAACATAGTAACCCGGCGTTGCGCGTATATTGCACGATGGTTTGGTCGTTAACATACGGATCGGACACTACGGGGCCTAACAACCGACGGCCTAACGAGCGATAAAACTCCTGAAAGCAAGGATGCAATTTTGCCTCGTCGGGTTGGAACAGCCCCCCCAATTGAAATTTCCATACAAAAAGAACAACGCCAAGCAATAAAAGCGCAGCACCGATAATCCCATCCCGCCGGCGACCCTGTCGTCGTCTCGCCGTGGGATAACCCGAACGCACCATATAGACTCCTCCCTGTTAACCACCCACCACGCGCCTACTTTTACTATATCACACTCCCGGGGCCCGTGGGAAGATTTCCCCTCCTGAAGAGTTACTTCGTAAGGACCGGCGCGTGGTTGCGCTTTCAGACAAAAAGGGCAGGCCCAGGATGGAGCGGCCCACCCAAAGATACGAGCCCCTCATAAGGTTGGATGCGCGGATCTTGGGGATGGCAACACGCGTTAAGCCCGTTGCTGCACGGCGCCCGCTTCGCGAATGCGAGCCGCGGCCGCGTGCGCGTCCAGGGCTTCGGTGTCCGCCAGCCGCGCCGCGTGGGGCCCGAGCTCGCGCGCGGTCGCTGGGTCGAGCGCGACCAGGCCCATGCGTTTGACAAAGTCCCACACGCTGAGCGCGCTCGCGAAGCGCGCGGTGCCGTCCGTGGGCAGGACGTGGTTGGGCCCGGCCAGGTAGTCGCCCAGCACTTCGTACGAGTGCTCGCCGACGAACACGCACCCCGCGTGCCGCAGCCGCGGGACCAGGGACCAAGGGTCGGCCACGGCCAGCGCGACGTGCTCGGCCGCGTACGCGTTGGCCAGCGCGAGGGCTTCGTCCAGGTCGCGGGTGAGCACCGCGCCGCTGCGCCCCGCGAGCGCGGCTTCGATGATCGCGCGCCGCGCGCGCTGCGGGATCTGCGCGGCCAGGGCCGCGTCCACCGCGTCCAGGAGCGATTCCGAGGGCGTGAGCAGGATCGCGGCCGCGAGGGGATCGTGCTCGGCTTGCGCGAGCAAGTCGGCTGCGACCCAGGCCGGGTTCGCGGTCTCGTCCGCGAGGATGAGGGTTTCGGTCGGGCCCGCGAGGCCGTCGATCCCCACCCGGCCAAAGACCTGCTTTTTGGCCAAGGTCACGAACAGGTTCCCGGGGCCGACGATTTTATCCACCTGGGGGATGGATTCGGTGCCGTACGCGAGGGCCGCGATGGCTTGGGCCCCGCCCACGAGGTAGACCTCGTCCACGCGCGCCAGCGCGGCCGCGGCCAGGATCGCGGGATGCGCGGGCCAGGTATCGCCGTAGCGCGTCTCGGGCCGGGGAGGCGTCACCATAATCACGCGGTCCACCCCCGCGACCCGGGCCGGGATCGCGGTCATCAGCACCGTCGAGGGCAAAGGCGCGCGGCCGCCCGGGATGTAGATGCCCACGCGCTCCAGGGGCCGGATGAGCATGCCCAGGGTGCCGCCCAGGTCTTGCGTGAGCCACGAGGTGACCGGCTCGCGCGCGTGGAACGCGCGGATACGCTCGGCCGCCAGGGTTAGGGACGCGCGCAGGTCCGCGGGCAGGGCTTCGAGCGCGGCCTGCACCTGCGCGTCGGGCACCCGAAACATGGGCAGGCGGACGTGGTCCAGGCGCTCGGTCCAATCGTGCAGGGCCGCGTCCCCGCGGCGGCGCACGTCGGCCAAGATGCGCGCGACCGCTTGGTCGGGCGTCACAGGCTCGCCAAAGGTTTGGGCCAGGCTCTCGAGCAGCGCGCGCGGGACTTCGCGCTCGTCAATGGGCACGCGGCGCAACAGGGTCGCGCGTGCCTCTTCGGGGGTGTAGCGTCGCAGCACCGCCATGGGCTTTCCTCCTCGTGCGGCTTAGGCTGGGCTGGGTTGGGTTGGGCGACGGCACAACTATACCACGCGGGGCACGGATGGGGCTTTGGGGCGGGGACGCAGGCAAATCTTGTCGAAGCCCACGCCGCGGGCGGCGGAACCCGCCCGCGACAAATTTGCCGCCACATGCCCACGCTGGCCAGCCAGTTCGCGCGCAATTTTATACCAACTAGCCGCGGGCTTCCAGCCCGCGGCGGGGACGGCACCATAGCTTTCCCAAGGGTGGAAGATGAGAAGCGGGAAGGCCGTGCTCAGGGCCTGTCCGGCTTGGCTCAACCGCGACGACTCTCTTCGCTTCCTCCTCGTCGCTTGACCGTTTCTACGACCTTCGCGTGCGCCCTTGGCGCGCGGGTTCAGGGCTTGGTGGGTTCGCGCACGCCCCGCCACAGGAACGCGGTCAGGCGCTTGCCGGCCTCGACTTCCTCCTCGGGTTTGGGCCGGGGCCAGCCCAGCGCGTCGTAGAGCTGCAGCCGGTGCAGGTCAAAGGCCGCGCGCACCAGCTCGCCGAAGACCGCAGCCCGGGCCACCGCTAGGCGGTAGGCCTGTTGCATCCAGACCCACCCCACCCCGATGGCGGCCAGAGGACCCAACCAGGCCCATCCCCGGCCAAAGCACCAGGCCAGCCCGGTCGTGACCGGGGTCCAGACCAGCAGAAAGGCCAGGCCCCAACCCCAGCCACGCACGGCCGCGGCCAGATCGCGATACGCCCTGGCCAGGATCTCCCGGGTCTCCGCGGGCAGCAGGAGCCACAGCCGGGGCCAGACCAGCACCGCGTTCAGGCCGTAG
>JAADEP010000096.1 GCA_013153335.1 Chloroflexota bacterium | reverse complement strand
TGGTCGCGAAAATCAACGACCGGGAAGCGGCCGAAGCCATCCTCGAGCACAAAGCCCGCTTGGGCTCGTTCCATCATCAAGTGTTTTACATTCAAGAGTATATCCCCAAACCGGGCCGTGATATTCGCGCGTTCGTCATTGGGAACCAAGTCGTCACAGCCATTTATCGCGAATCCGAGCATTGGATCACCAACACCGCGCGCGGAGGGCGCGGCCGGATCTGCCCGATCACGCCCGACTTAGAGGCCATCGCGCTTCAGGCCGCGCAAGCTGTGGGCGGGGGCGTGCTCGCCATTGACATCCTCGAGCACCCCGAGCGCGGGTATCTGGTCAATGAAGTCAACCACACCATGGAGTTCCACACCACCGTGCCGCTCACTGGGGTGGACATCCCCGGGCTTATCGTGGACTACGTGCTCCAGCAAGCGCGAGCGCGCAAAGCCCCGGAGCCCGAGGCCAGCTCCGTGCCCACGAGCCAGGTCCACGCGCGTTAAGCCCCGCGGCGCTGTGGCCAGGCCAAGGGCGATGCCCTAAGCCATATCGCGCCGAAGCCCGACCGCGCGGTGCGTGGCATTGCTCTGCCAAGCGCGCTCGCATGCGGGTGTTTAGCACGGCTACCCAGCCCGGAGCACCGCGATGTCCCCGCGCGTCCGCGCCGCGGTCCTTCGGTATAATCGTGCCAGCCCCTCCCAAGGAGGCGCACGATGGCGATTCGATTCGCGATTTTGACCGTCTCAGACCGTTCCTTTCACGGCCAACGCGAAGACAAGGCAGGACCCGCGCTGGTCGAAGCCGTTCGGGACCAAGGCTGGCAAGTCGTAGACCAAGGGGTTGTGCCTGACGATTTCGCAGCTATCCGCGCGGTGCTCGAAGCTTGGAGCGATCGCGAGGACGTCGACATCATCCTCACTACAGGCGGCACGGGCTTCGCACCGCGCGATATCACGCCCGAAGCCACGCGCAGCGTGATCGAGCGAGAAGCGCCAGGCCTGGCCGAAGCCATGCGCGCAGCCAGCTTGCGCATTACGCCGCACGCGATGCTCTCGCGCGCGGTTGCGGGCATCCGAGGCCGCACGCTCATTGTCAATTTGCCCGGCAGCCCCAAAGCCGCGGTCGAGAACTTCGCGGTCATCGTGCCCGTGTTGCCCCACGCGGTGCAGCTGCTGCGCGAAGCGCCGGACGCGGAACAAGGGCACGCGCATCATGGCCCCGACCACGCGCGTTGAACCCGCGCTGATCCTGCTCCTCGGGGGCGCGCGCAGCGGCAAAAGCCGCGCCGCGGTGCAGTGGGCGCAAGCCGTCGGCGGCGACGCGGTCACGTTCATCGCCACGGCGCGAGCCGGGGACGAGGAAATGGCGGCTCGGATCGCGCGTCATCGGGCTGAACGGCCCCGCGCGTGGCAAGAGCTCGAAGCCCCGCGCGGGGTGGGACGAGCTCTGCGCGGGGCGCAGCACGAAGTCATTCTGCTCGACTGCCTGACCTTGTTGGTCGCGAACGCGCTGTTGGAAGAAGGCCCAGAAGCCGCACGGGCCGAAGTTGAAGCCTTGCTCCAAGCCTTTCACGCTCGTAAGCCCCGGCTACTGCTCGTAGTCTCCAACGAAGTCGGCTTGGGGATCGTGCCCGACAACCGTCTCGCACGCGAGTATCGAGACCTGCTCGGATGGGCCAACCAACGCGTGCGCGCGGCTGCCCAGGCCGCGTATTTCTTCGTCGCGGGCGGTCTGATCCCCATTGCTCCCGTCCCTCCAACGCCTTGGGGATAAGGCCCTACACCCCGCGAGCGGCTTGCCCGGATAAAAGCCCAGGCCGGAGCACGGGGTTCCGGCTCCGGCCTGGCTCCTGCTCGTTCCGGGTCGTGATTAAGCGACCTGAATGCTCACCAACCGCCCAGGGATGTAGCGCACCTTCTTGATCTCCTTGCCTTGGAGCCACTTCTGGACCTTGGGCCGCGAGAGGGCCAGGGCCTTGATGGCTTCCTCGTCCATGTCCGCGGGCACCTGGATACGGTCGCGCACTTTGCCGTTGATCTGCACGGCCAGGTCCAGAACATCTTCTTTGGTGGCTTCTTCGTCCAGCTCAGGCCACGGCTGGGTGTGGATGGAGTACGGCTTGCCCAGGACCTCGGTCCAGAGCTCTTCGGTGATGTGCGGCGCGGCCGGGGCCAGCATGCGCAGGTAGTAATCAATGGCCTCATCCCACGCGGGCGTGCCGATGAGATCGGGCTTCAGGGCCTCGAGGTCGTTGAGCAAGCTCATCAGCGCGGCGATCACGGTGTTGAACTCGAAGTTCTCGTAATCGCGCGTGACCTTCTGCAAAGTTTGGTGCACCCGCCGACGCAGTTGACGCACCTTGGCCGGATCCGCGTCGGTTCGCTTGGGCGCTTCGGCCGTGTCGTAGACCAGATCCCACGTGCGGTTGAGCATCCGCACCACGCCCCGGATGCCCTCGCTGTTCCACGGCCCGCCCTTTTCCCAGCGGGTCAAATACATCAGGTACGTCCGCACGGTATCCGCGCCGTATTCGTTCACCAGCTCATCCGGGCTCACCACGTTGCCTTTGGACTTGGACATCTTCTCCACATCGAGGTGGAAGATCAGATCCATGTGGCTGGCATCGGGCTTGTCTGGGATGATGACCTCGGTCTCTGGGCTCACGTGGACCACCACCAGCCGCGCGGTGCGCTTGCCCTCCTTCATTTCGTTCTCGTCCTGGTAGGGGTTCACCCGCACTTTGATGCTCTTCTCATCCCGGCCATACACCTCGCCCTGGATGCGGGTTTTCCCCTCCTGGAAGGGCGGCCATTGGGACGGCGGGGTGTCGTACGGCAGGGCTTCAATGCGGCTCGCGTGGAAGGCGTGGTCTTCCCAGTGGCCATCCACAATGACGAAGTGCCCGGGCCGCGGCTCGCCCAGAATCACGCCCTGGTTGCGCAGCTGAATCATGGGCTCGTCGCCGTGCACAATGCCCATATCCCGCGCGGCCTTGTGGAAGAAGCGCACGTAGAGCAAGTGCATGGTCGCGTGCTCAATGCCGCCGGTGTAGGTGTCGACCGGGAACCAATACTCGTACTCCCGCTTGTCAAAGGGCCAGTCCTCGGTGTGGGGACCCAGGTAGCGCAGGTGATACCAGGACGAATCCATGAAGGTGTCCATGGTATCGGTCTCCCGGACCGCGGGGCCGCCGCACACCGGGCAGGTGGTGTGCTTCCATTCCTCATGGTAGATGAGCGGATTTTCGCCGGTAGGTTTCCAATCCACATCATCGGGCAGCACGACGGGCAGCTGATCTTCGGGCACGGGGTTCCACCCGCATTTCTCGCAGTACACCATAGGGATGGGCGTGCCCCAGTACCGCTGCCGCGAGATCAGCCAATCGCGCAGCCGATAGTTGACCGCGCGCTCCCCAACGCCCTGGGCCTCGAGCCACTCGATGACCTTCATGATGCCCGGGTCGTCCCAACCCTTGGCCTTGACGATGCGGGTGCCCGTGAGGGGACCGCTGTTCATCATCACGCCCGGGCCCTCATAGGCCTCGGTCATGGTCTCCGGGTCCAGGGGGATGGGCTGCCCATCTTCGCCAATGGGGAAAATGACGGGCCGAATGGGCAGGCCGTACTTCTTCGCGAACTCAAAGTCCCGCTGGTCGTGCGCAGGCACGGCCATGATCGCGCCCGTGCCGTAGGACATCAGCACATAATCCGCGATCCAGATGGGGATCTTCTCACCCGTGACCGGGTTCGTCGCGTACGCGCCCGTGAACACGCCCGTCTTCTCCCGGCCCTCGGCCGTGCGCTCGATATCCGAGAGCCGCGCGGCCTTCTGGCGGTAGTGGTCCA
Organism: Chloroflexota bacterium; assembly: GCA_013153335.1. GTDB lineage: Bacteria > Chloroflexota > Anaerolineae > Anaerolineales > DRMV01 > JAADEN01. The sequence continues at coordinate 372 of JAADEP010000096.1, read as the reverse complement.
CGATAGGCCGGTGCGACGCGGGCGTAATTTCGTCAATAATGGGATGCTCGGGCGCGAGGACCATAAAGGTCGCGCCCCACAGCGTATCGGGCCGGGTGGTGAAGACCTCAATGGGCTCGGCCTCGGTGGGGAAGTAGATGGTCGCGCCTTCGGAGCGTTCGCCGATCCAATTGCGCTGCAGGGTCTTGACTTGCTCGGGCCAATCCAGGCCGTCGTACCGTTTGAGCTCTTCCGCGTACTTGGTCATGCGGAAGAACCACTGCTCCAGGTTCTTCTTGATAACAGGCGTGCCACAGCGCTCGCACGTGCGCTCTTCGCCGATGACCTGCTCGCGCGCCAGGGTGGTGTTGCAGCGTGGGCACCAGTCTACCG
>JAADEP010000103.1 GCA_013153335.1 Chloroflexota bacterium | reverse complement strand
TGCCCACTGTGAGCCCTCATAGCTCAGTCGGTAGAGCGCACCCTTGGTAAGGGTGAGGTCGGGGGTTCAAGTCCCCTTGAGGGCTCTCACCTTTTTCTTTTTTGCGACCGCAATTCCCTCCCCATCACCCCACGGGAGGGAATTGTAGCGCGTACGAACACGAACTCTATAAAACCATGGAGGACGGCTTATGGGCAAGCAGAAGTTTGAGCGGCGCAAGCCGCACCTGAACGTGGGTACGATGGGCCACATTGACCACGGCAAGACCACCCTGACCGCGGCGATCACCAAGTACTGCGCGCTGCGAGGTTGGGGTCAATACACCCCCTTCGAGCAAATCGATAAGGCGCCCGAAGAGCGGGCTCGCGGGATTACCATCAACATCGCACACGTGGAATATGAAACCCCCAAGCGCCACTACGCGCACGTGGATATGCCCGGCCACCGGGACTACATCAAAAACATGATTACCGGCGCGGCCCAGGTCGACGGCGCGATCCTCGTGGTCGCCGCGCCCGAAGGCCCCATGCCGCAAACTCGGGAGCACATTCTCTTGGCTCGCCAGGTGGAAGTGCCCTACATCCTGGTCTTCCTGAACAAGGTCGACATGATGGACGACCCCGAGCTCTTGGAACTGGTCGAGCTCGAGGTGCGCGAGCTGCTCAACGAATACGGCTACCCGGGCGATGAGGTGCCCGTGGTCAAGGGCTCCGCGCTCCAGGCGCTGCAAAGCGAGAGCACCGACCCCGACGCGCCCGAGTATCAGCCCATCGCGGAGCTGCTGCGGGTGATGGACGAGTACATCCCCGAGCCGGTGCGCGAGGTCGACAAGCCCTTCATGATGCCCATCGAAGACGTCTTCAGCATCAAGGGCCGCGGCACGGTGGTGACCGGCCGGATCGAGCGCGGCAAGGTCAAGGTCGGCGACGAGGTCGAGATCGTCGGTCTGCGCGATGAGACTTTGAAGACCGTGGTCACCGGCGTCGAGATGTTCCACAAGGCCCTGGATGAGGGCATCGCGGGCGACAACGTGGGCTTGTTGCTGCGCGGCATTGGCCGTGACCAGGTGGCTCGCGGTATGGTGGTGGCCAAGCCCGGCAGCATCACCCCGCACCGCAAGTTCCGGGCCGAGGTCTACGTGCTGCGCAAGGACGAAGGTGGCCGCCACAAGCCCTTCTTCAGCGGCTATCGGCCTCAGTTCTACATCCGCACCACTGACGTGACCGGCACCATCACCCTGCCCGAGGGCGTGGACATGGTCATGCCGGGCGACAACGTCAACCTGGAAGTCGAGCTCGACAAGCCCGTGGCTCTGGAGAAAGGCTCCCGCTTCGCGATCCGCGAAGGTGGCGTGACCGTGGGCGCGGGCACTGTGACCGAGATTTTGGACTAGCCACCCCACGAGGATGGGTTAGAGCGAGGGGTGGGGGCCTTCCCCACCCCTTTTTCACCGCCGACCTCGTCCCGTGTAGGGACCACCGTTGAGAGGGCGTTATGGCGAAGAAGAAGGGCGTTCGCATCCTGGTTACGCTAGAATGCACGGTGTGCAAGTCGCGTAACTACCTGACTGAGAAGAATCGGCGCAACGATCCCGGGCGTTTGGTTCTGCGCAAATATTGCCCCCGTTGCCGCCGGCACACCGAGCATCGGGAGACGCGCTGAGACCTTGCCCAGGGCGGGATTTGCGGTATAATGAGAGTGCGACGCAGGCCAGTAGCTCAATTGGCAGAGCAGCGGTCTCCAAAACCGCAGGTTGGGGGTTCGAGTCCCTCCTGGCCTGCTTTATACATCCCGCCCTGGAACAACGCCGCTGGCTGAAAAGCGGCGTTGTTTTGTGATGGCAAAGGAGAAGGACCCGTGCCGAAGCCCAAAACCCGTCTACCTCGTACCAAAACCCGCACCCAGGCCAAAAAGGGGGACGCGGTCGCGAAGCCTTCCACCACAGCCAAACCCCCGGCTCGACGCGCGGGGCAGAAGCCCAAGAAAAAGAGCTCGCGCTTCCAGCGTTTCTTCCTCGTCCGCTGGTGGCGCGAAACCCGGGGCGAGTTGGCCAAGGTCGTCTGGCCGACGTGGACCGAAGTCCGTTACCTCACCGTCGCAGTTTTGGTCACGACCTTCTTGAGCAGCGCGTTCTTCGGCCTGTTGGATTGGATCTTCCTCCAAATTGTGGGCTTCTTGATCGGCGTCTAAACGTCGTCTGCTTTATTCGAGCTCGTTCAGGACGGGGGTAAGGCTCATGCGTGTGTGGGAATCTTTGCTTTTTTGGGCCCCAGCCGATCGAGGTGGCCACGGCGATGCCGAGGCCGATGACGCGGGCCAAAAAAAAGAGCCGGAATGGTACGTCGTGCACTGCTACTCTGGCTCAGAGAACAAGGTCAAACGGAACCTCGAGCAACGCATTGAATCCATGGGCATGAAAGACAAAATCTTCGAGGTGATCGTGCCCACGGAAGAGGAAATCGAGATCAAAGACGGCAAACGCCGCATCGTTGAGCGGCGCATCTTTCCGGGTTACATTTTGGTGTACATGATTATGGACGAGGATTCGTGGCACGTGGTGCGCAACACGCCCGGCGTCACCGGGTTTGTGGGGATGGGCAGCAAGCCCACCCCCCTGCGCCCGGAAGAAGTCGCGCAAATTCTCAAGCGGATGGAGTCGGAAACCCCGCGCATCAAAATTACGTTCAAGCCCGGCGAGCGAGTACGCATCATTGACGGCCCCTTCCGCGACTTCACCGGCAAAGTCGCGGAAATCGATATGGACCGGGCCAAGGTTCGGGTTCTGGTCAACTTTTTCGGTCGGGAGACGCCGGTCGAGTTGGACTTCTTGCAGGTCGAGAAGGTCTAACACGGCTTGTTTTGGTGGGAGGGTCCTACACCCGCCACAACCACCTTTTTGAGAGGAGTTGAGCGATGAAGAAACTCAAGGCCATCGTCAAACTGCAGCTGGAAGCCGGCAAAGCGAGCCCTGCGCCTCCGGTGGGTCCGGCTTTGGCGCCCCACGGCGTCAACATGATGGCGTTCTGCAAAGAGTACAACGCCAAGACCAAGGACAAGGCGGGGATGATCATTCCCGTGGTGGTGACCATTTACACCGACGGCTCCTACGTCATGCAACTCAAGACCCCGCCCACGTCCTTCTTGCTCAAACGCGCGGCCAAGGTTGAGAAAGGCGCATCCAACCCGCCCAAAGAGATCGTGGGTCGGGTGACACGGCAACAAGTTCGGGAGATCGCGGAGATCAAGAAACCTGACATGAACACCGACGACATCGAGGCCATCATGCGCCAGATCGAAGGCACGGCCCGCAACATGGGCATCGAGATTGTGGATTAGTCTAACCACGTGGGAGGGTCGTAGCTGGCCCGTCCGCACCACAGGAGGTTTGCCATGCCGAAGCGAGGAAAGAAGTACTTAGAAGCGCTGAAGAAGATCGACCGCCAGAAGGAATACGCGCCGGAAGAGGCGATCAAGCTGGTCAAAGACGTCTCGTACGCGAACTTCGATGCTACGGTTGAAGCCCACTTCCGGCTGGGCGTCGACCCCCGCCACGCGGACCAACAGGTCCGGGGCGTGGTAGTCTTGCCCCACGGGACGGGCAAAGAGCGCAAAGTGCTGGTCTTTGCCCAAGGCGAAGCCGCCGAATTGGCGCGGCAGGCTGGTGCCGATTACGTCGCCGATAGCGACGAGTGGATCAAAAAGATCCAACAAGGCTGGTTGGACTTTGACATCGCCATCGCCACCCCCGACATGATGCCCAAAGTTGGGCGCTTGGGCCGTATCTTGGGCCCGCGGGGCCTTATGCCCAATCCCAAGTCGGGCACGGTGGTGAAGCCCGAAGATTTGCCGCGGGTGATCAAAGAAATCAAGTCCGGTCGGGTCGAGTATCGCGTCGACCGAACCGGGAATCTGCACGTGCCCATTGGCAAAGTGTCGTTCAGCGACCAACAGCTGTATGAAAACCTGGCCGTATTGGTCGACGCGGTGCGCAAAGCCCGACCGGCCAGCCTCAAAGGCACCTACATCAAGCGCTTGACCCTGGCCCCGACCATGGGCCCGGGCGTGAAAGTGGACGTCAACAAAGCGCTGGCCATGGAAGCGCCCTAGCGCCGACGGTCAGGGCGAAGTACGGCCCATAGCTTTGTACGCTTCTGTCCCATAAGCCACCGCCCGCCGGGGATCCCTTCGGCGGGCGGCCTTCTTTTGGAATCGTGCGAG